>CAYGSW010000126.1:0-16350 GCA_964352535.1 uncultured Granulosicoccaceae bacterium
TCCGATCGGAAGATATTCGAGGATAAGCCAAAGTGCTATGGCAATCGCCAGTACATAAAAACCAGTAATGGGCAGTCCGAACACGAAGGTGGAGTTAAGGGCATAGAAGCCGTCGGGCAACATGGCCACCATCTGTCGTCCTCCGGTATGCCAGAGTGCCAGTGCATAAAGAACCGTGCCCGTACCCAGGGTGGCTATGAAGCTATCTATGCGGGCTACTTCAACTAAAAGGCCATTGAGTAAACCGGAGAATGCTCCCAGAGCCAACACGATCACGCACGCAACTGGCCACGGCAATCCCAGGGTTTGCAGACTAATGGCCAGAATGTGCCACAACACAATGCCGTAGCCAACGGTAAGGTCAATCTTGCCCGTGACCATGGGAATGGTGGCAGCTAGCGACAAGATAGCAATGATTGCCTTGTCCGAGATAATTGATCTGAGATTGAGCATCGTCGGAAACGTGTCAGGCAACAGTATGCTGAACAGAACAAGCAACAGGACAGTCAATAGAACCAGACCATAGACGGGCGCTAAACGTCCAAGGCGCTCACCAAGCGACAGTGTGCACAACTCATCTTTCGTGGGTTCGAGGGCTGAGGCTTTAATGGAGTTCATGCGCTTGCTCGGTAGTCACTGGCTGAGGCAATCTGCACTAACGCCTCGATGGTAAGTTGCGGGCCATACAGTTCGTCGACGCATTGGCCACGATTGAACACAATGGCTCTACTACAGACATTGGCTACTTCTTCAAAGTCGGTCGAGATGACCATAACTGGCGTGCCACTGGCTACCATCTCATTTAACAGGGTGTAGATTTCCGCTTTAGCGCCTACATCGACTCCGGCCGTAGGATCCTCTGCGATCAGCAACTTGTTGTTGTTACTCAGCCAGCGGCCGACGATAACTTTCTGCTGGTTCCCGCCGGACAAGGCGTCTATAGGCAATTCTGGTGCGTTGGGTTTAAGGCCGACGTCAACGCCAGCTTCAAGTGCTTTCACAGTCTCACGGCGCCGACTCATGAAAGACCATAATCCTCTTCCCAGTGCGCCTGGATTGATAAACAGATTCTCGCGGATGCTGAGTGAGGTGGCTACAGATTCAACCACGCGATCTCGTGGGATCAAACCAATGCCTTCACGCATGGCATGTTGCGGAGACTCAGGTTTGAAAGGCTTACCCTCCAGCTCGATTTCACCAATGAACCTTTCAGTACCGAACAGACAACGCCCGATGTCTTCCTGTCCGGCGCCACGCAAGCCTACAAGTCCCAGTATCTCACCCTTGAAAACATCTAGAGTTATTGGTCCAGTGTGCTCGGTATACAGGTTGCGTAACTGAAGCAGGGGTTCGCGCTTGTCTGCTTCAATTCTACTGAAGCTCTTGGGCTTCTTGCCGACAATCATGTCCACCAGCTCTTCGGGTGAGGTGTGTGCAACAGCACGTACGCCAACGGTTTTGCCATCCCGCAACACCACCACCCGATCAGCAATCTCGAAGACTTCATCCAGGCGATGCGACACGTATATCATGCCAACACCATCATCACGTAATCGCTGCAAAACAGAGAAGAGGGTTTTTACATCTTCTGCGGGCAGGCTGGCGGTGGGTTCATCCAGCACAAGAAAATCACAATCCACAGCCAATGCACGCGCAATGGCAACGAGTGATTTTTCAGCGCGCGTTAACTTGCTGACTCGCATGCTGGGGCTGAAAGTACAACCAACGCGAGCCAGGGCCTCCACTGTGCTCGCTTCACAAGCTTTCCAGTTGATAAAGCCCGCACGGCGTTGGTAGCCTTGCGCCATTGCCATGTTCTCAGCAATGCTCATCCATTCGATCAAGCCCAGGTCCTGATGAATGAAGGCTACAGCCTGGCGTATTTTCGTGCTTCCCGGTGTGTGGCGATAGGGTGTGCGATCAATGACAACGTCGCCCTGGTCAGGTGTGTGGATACCACCCAGTATTTTTATCAGGGTGGACTTGCCAGCACCGTTTTCACCCAGCAGAGCAACGATCTCAGATCGCTCTACATTCATTGTGACCCCGTCCAGCGCGCGAGTACCGCCAAAACTTTTGGTGATTTTGTGAAAAAACAGCCCGTCGGGCAAAGGCTGCACGGGCGGTGCAGCATTCATGGTAGAAGACATTGTAGCAGAGGAATCATGTTATATAATACATGCATAATTTACAGCGTTACCGGTAACGTAGGTGGAGAATAGGGGTATCCTTAGCACTATGTCAATCCCTGAATCTAATCGCACTAGTAAAAATCGCACTAATAAAAAAAGCACGATCTCCCTCACTGAGATTGCCAGCGAGGCGGGCGTGTCTCGCATGACGGCGTCGCGAGTTCTGCGTGGCGCTGATGGATATTCCGAAAGCACAAGAGACAAGGTTCTGGAGGTAGCTGACAGGCTTGGGTATGTGCCTAACAGAATTGCAGCCGCCCTTGGCTCCGAGGCCTCGAATAGCCTGGTTGCCATTGCATTGCCCACGTTGGGCCGAGAGCTATACAGTCAGATACTGGAAGGCCTTGAGAGCAA
Source organism: uncultured Granulosicoccaceae bacterium (assembly GCA_964352535.1). GTDB lineage: Bacteria > Pseudomonadota > Gammaproteobacteria > Granulosicoccales > Granulosicoccaceae > Granulosicoccus. The sequence continues at coordinate 2,547 of CAYGSW010000126.1, forward strand.
GCTTGCTGCTGTTGGGTATCAGCCGATTGTGGGTGTAGTCGGTTACGACGACATAGCGGAAGCCCAGTGGCTGAATTCTGCGTTAGCGTGGCGACCCTGTGGCCTTGTGGTAACGGGTCGTTCACGTAGCCTTGTCAATGAAACTCTGTTGTCCAGCCTGAGCGTACCTGTAATGCAACTATGGAACTTGAAAGCAGGTTATGACGACGAATCAGCCAGTACTAACCTGCGTGTGGGTATCGATCATTTCGAGGCTGGTCGGCAGATGGGGCAGTATCTGGCTGCACGTTATCGTGGCGATGCCGGGTATATCGGCGTGCGTCAGGGAGAGACCGTGCTGGGAAGTGATCGTTTGGCAGGCTTCGAACAGGGTTATGGCGCTACAGCCGAAGCACTGGTGCTCAATGATCGATCGTCGTTTTATGCAGGCTACTACGGTGCCGAGCAGTTATTGTCAGCCAATCCGAGTATACGTGTGTTGTATTTTCTTGATGACAACATGGCTGTAGGCGCTTTGATGTTTTGTCAGGCCAAGGGCATCAAGATTCCGGGTGATGTTGCTATCGCCGGGTTTGGTGGGCTGGACATTGGTTCTGTGCTGCCTGCCACGCTTACCACCACGCGAGTACGTCGCCTGAAAATCGGTAAGCAGGCGGCCGAAAATCTTATCAAGCGGGTTACCGGTGCTCCGGTGCCCATGCTTCAGGATATTGGTTTTGATCTGGAAAAAGGCGAAACTGCCTGAAAACCAAGCGGTAGGTCGTGCCGCATATCCTGTTTAAAATTGAGTGGCCCACCCATTGGTAAAGCCTGCTTTCACTGCACCCGTCAACTCGGTGAGACCCAGGTCTGAAGCATTGTGCAACGCCAGTGGGTTATTGATACCTGCGCTAAACGTGTTTGTTAAAGGCGTCTCCACTGTTGCATTTTTGTCGAGCAGGAAAAAATCAGCCGAGGTGCCAACCTGAATTGATGAGGACAGCTCTTTGCCCAGAATTCGTGCAGGCGCTTTGTGTAATCGGTCCATCACAGTATCCAGGTCGAGCCCAGTGACTTGCGGCACCTGTAATAACAACGGAATGAACCAGTCGTATGCTGATAGTCCCGGTTCTGTTACAGGGAATGGGGCCAGACCTGCATCAATGTCATGGGGTGCGTGATCTGAGCAGATGGCGTCGATTACACCTGAGCTTAATGCATCACGCAATTCCTGCCTGTCTTGTGCACTACGAAATGGCACAGCTGAATGAAAGCTGGCATCGTAACCCACCAGAAATTCGTCCGTGAAAAACAGGTGATGAAGGCCAACGTCGCAGCTTATGGGCAAGCCTGCCAGTTTGGCATCACGGATAATATGTACAGCGCGCGCAGAGCTGACACGCGATATGTGCAGTCGACAGCGCGTTTCGCCGCAGAGCTCCACGAGTCGTGATAAGGCAACCGTTTCTGCTGCCACGGGTATGGTCGGTAAGCCGAGCTGTGTGGCTACTGCGCCAGTATGGGCACATCCATCAATGCCCAACTGTGCATCGCGAGCACACAGTAGTAGCGGCAGATCAAAAGAGCTGGCGTATTCCATTGCACTGTACAGCACGGTTGTGTTTTCGATCGGTCTGTCGGCCTGAGAAGCAACAGGACAACCAGCAGCGTGCAACGTCGCTAGCTCGCTGAGTTGCTCACCGTCCAGACCTATCGTCAGAGCCGCCATGGGAACAATATTTGCGCCACCCTGAACGCTCTCCGAGCGGTGATTGATAAGCTCCACCGTGGCGACGCTGTCGACCGCTGGCAATGTATCCGGTGAGCAAAGTACTTTGGTAAATCCTGCTGACAATGCTGCGATGGACTCACTGGCAATGTTGCCTTTACGGGTAAGGCCAGGTTCTCTGCAGCGACTGTACAGGTCGATCATTCCCGGGTAGGCATGACAGCCTTTAGCATCAATAATCTCGATATTGTCCGCTACAGCAAGTGCCTCGCCGCTGTCTATGCGGGTGATGTTGCCGTCTGTCAGGGTGATGTTCTGCGGCTGCGTGGAACCCGGCAGGAAGACGCCCTTTATGATGTAGGTGCGTCCGGACAAGGGCGTGGTTAGCGTCCGGCGCTTGATGTTATCAGTGTTGTTCATTGTGGCGCGTCAGTCGTCGTCATTGCCGGACTGGCATTCAAATGTGTGGCAGCCATGGCATCGGCGTTACCCATGATTATCGACATGACGGCCATACGCACAGCAATGCCATACGTAACTTGCTCCAGTATCACTGATTGTTTGCCATCGGCAACGCTACCGGCGATTTCTACACCACGGTTTGTCGGACCCGGATGCATGACAAGCGCATCCGGTTTGGCCAATGCAAGTCTTTCTGGCGATAAGCCAAAGGTGCGATAAAACTCGCCGCTACTGGGAACTGTGGCGTTTTTCATTCGCTCTTTTTGCAGGCGTAATCCGATGATGACATCTGCGCCTTTGAGTGCTGCATCCAGGGATGAAAAGACGTTGACGCCCAATGATTCCACATCGGTGGGCATCAAGGTTTTTGGACCAACAACGCGAACTTCTCCAGCGCCAAGGATGGTTAGCGCAGCGATGTCCGACCGAGCAACCCGGCTGTGTTTAATGTCGCCGATGATGACGACGCACAGATTGCTGAAATCACCTTTATAACGCCGGATGGTAAATACATCCAGCATGCCTTGTGTGGGATGCGAATGCTGGCCATCACCGCCATTGATAATGTTGATATGCGGAGCGACATGTCGGGCTATGAAATGTGCAGCACCTGAGTCACCGTGGCGCACAATGAACATATCGCACTGCAGAGACTCCAGGACACGCAAGGTATCAAGCAACGATTCACCTTTGCTGGTAGAGGATGTCACCAGATCTATATTGAGGATGTCGGCACTCAAGCGTTTTGCGGCCAACTCGAAAGCTGTGCGTGTACGGGTACTGTTTTCAAAGAAAAGATTGGCTACGGTTTTGCCGCGTAACAGGGGTACCTGTTTTATCTTGCGGTCGTTTATGCCGGTGAAGCCTTCGGCGGTATCCAGAATACGGGTCAGTATGCTGACGTCCAGACCTTGCAAGTCGATGAAGTGTTGCAACGTGCCAGCAGCATTGAACTGGGGGTCGGCAAGGCTCATGTTTTCACCCCGACGCTGACTTGCAGATTGTCAGCATCCCAATCAATGTACTCACCGGATTCTGGCGATAGAGCATGCCCGACCACGTCTGCACGAATGGGCAGCTCATGATCATCGCGTTGGACAAGAACCGCCAACGTTATGCGAGCAGGGCGGCCATAGTCGAAAATCTCGTTCATGGCGGCCCTCACTGTTCGACCTGTACCCAGCACATCATCAACCAGAATAATATGCTTTGCGGTTACATCAAACGGCACGTGAGAAGGGCCAACGACCGGGTGCAGGCCCATCGAGCTAAAGTCATCGCGATAAAACGCAATGTTAAGCTCCCCCATGTTTTCATCAAGACTGGCACTCTGGGATTGCAACGCTGCATACAGGTACTGGCCCACATCCACACCACCGCGGCGAATGCCGATCATCGCGGCTGGCTCGAAGCGGGCTATGCGCTGCTGCAGCGGCGCTATCATGCTGTCAAGCCACTGGGTGACCGTGGTTTTGTCATAGATTTTTATTGTCGGATTATTCACGATATTTGTGTAAACCAGGTTTCCAGTATTAGTGCTGCCGCGACTTTGTCCACATCGGTATGCCGGATGCGCCGCTTGAGTTGGCCGTTTTTTCGCATTGAGCGGATATGCTCCTGTGCTGCCATCGAGCTGAATCGCTCATCGACAAGGTGCACCGGCAGATCAAAGCGCTTTGTCAGTTGTTTTGAAAATCCCTTGATGTGGTCGCACAAAGGTTGCTCATTGCCGTCTTCAGTCAGTGGCCAGCCGAGTACCAGATCAACGGGTTGCCATTCATCAATCTCACTTTCTATAAATTGCCAATCGGGAGTGCCGTTACGATTGGCGATAACAATAAGTGGTCTGGCCGTGTGCAGAAGGCGATCACCAATGGCCATGCCAATGTGTCGAGTGCCATAGTCGAAGGCCATACAGGTGCCAGCGATCCGCGGCTGATGGCTAGATAGATCTATGGAGTCAGGCATGACCAGAATGACCAACGACGTTGGACAGATCGATTCCAATGAGCGCAGCCACCGCCTGTCGACGTTCATGTAGAGGTGTTCTGAAAAGTATGTCTGAATTTGCCTGGGAGGTTAGCCATGAATTTGCAGCAACCTCCATTTCAAGTTGCCCAGGGGCCCAGCCAGAGTGCCCAAGCACCACCAGATAGGTGCTGGGTTCGTCACCCCGCGCGATAGCTTCGAGTACGTCGCGCGAACTGGACAACGATACCCCCTGCGCGAAATCGTGCGTGGCGTTAAAGCAAGGCCCCGGCTCGTGCAGTACCAGTCCGTGGCCTCCATCAACAGGCCCACCCAGCAATACAGTGGCGTTCCTTGCGGACGCATCGGTAAGCTCAATGTCGACTTGAGACAGCAGTGATTCAAAATCCATGTCCAGCGCATTGTTGATGATGACTCCAAACGCTCCTTGTTCTCCATGATCAAGCACATACACCACGCTGTTGCGAAAGCAGGCATCTTGCATCTGCGGCATGGACACCAGAAAGTGGTGTGTCAGATTCATCGAGCTAGCGGCTGTCCACAGAATTGTTGGCGGTAAATTCCCAGGTCCTGACGATGTAAAGTATGTCAGTCTCTTCGGCAAGCTGACCCGTCATGGGTGCAAAGGGAGCAGCCATTTCAACGATGCGAACGGCAGCGTCGTCCAGAATCTTATACCCTGAGGATTCATCCACGGTGACACTCTCCAGCTCACCATTCTTGAAAATCCCCACAACCAAAATAAGCTCGCCGTGCAACTTGTTACGTCGAGCCTCATCAGGATAATTGAGATTTCCCATGCGCTCCACACTTTCCACCCATCCGTACATGTACTCCGCTGCTGCGGCTTCACGGGTTCGTGCATTGAGAAATTTCTTTTTCGGACGCTTGGAGAATTCTTCCTGTTGCCGATCGATTTCGGCTGCCAGCCGGGCGATGTCTGCATTTTGCTCAATGGGTATGACAGCTTCGGGCTTGGCAATTTCTTCCTGAGATTCACTGGTTTCGCCGGTGACAACCTCATCTTCCGAATACAGTGCTGTGATGACTTCTTCGGAGGTTGCCTCTATGGCCTTGGGAGCGCTGGCGGCTATGGGCGTGGATGCAACGCCTTCAGTGTCGATATCCAGAGCGCTGGTGAATGGGGAAGATGGACGAGTATTGTCATCAGTTTCTCCGCCACCATCCTGATTGGACTGGGCAAGATAGGCCGCATCGTCAATATCTTCAAGATCGGACTCTTGAACCAGCACCACTTCCAGCGCAGGCGGCGTCCGCATGTTATCCAGGAACGGATGGAAACTGACACCTAGTAGCACAATTGCGTGCACAGCAGCTGCTACGAATAACGCAATGCTCAGCACGTCATTTTCTTTTCTTGAATTGTCCACAGCTGTACTCATGCGATGGTGTAATTCTTGCTCAACTCAATGATGGTACGGGTTGTAGTCGGTCTGTGCGCACCCGCAGCACAACAGGCCCGTAGTTTACCCTGTGTTGGCAGTATGCAATAAACCTGCAAATCCGGCTGCGTAAGTAGCGTCACTCAGACTATCCTCGACGTGACTGATTATTTGTGGGGTATTACGTCTTCAATGGCATCAAGATAGAGGTCAGCGATGCCCGCGCGGTACCCGTGATCGTTGGCTGCGGGAGCATCTTCCAGTTGGTGTGCGTGCGCATCCAGCTCACGCACGCAGGTCGGACTGGTTACGTTGATTTCTGTGAGATAACTGCCAATAACATCCAGCCCAACGAAGAGCAGGCCTTTTTCGATCAGGTAGGGCGATACTGCGTCAACTATTCGGCGTTCCTTGTCAGTCACAGGTACAGCCACTCCGCGACCACCAGCTGCAAGGTTGCCACGGGTTTCCCCTTGAGCCGGAATTCGGGCCAGCGCATAAGGCATAGCCTGGCCGTTGACCACCAGCACGCGTTTGTCCCCATCGCGAATCTCTGGCACGTAGCGTTGCGCCATAATCTGACGCCGGTCATCCAGTGTGGCATGCTCAAGGATAATATTGATGTTGGGGTCGTCAGGTGTCAGCCGGAATATTCCTGCGCCGCCCATGCCGTCAAGAGGCTTGATGATCGCATCCTTGTGCTCGTTTACGAACGCTTTTAGTCGTGCGGCGCTGGTTGTCACAAGCGTCGGGGGGCAGAATTCGCTGAACCATGTGGTGTATAGTTTTTCGTTGACATCGCGCAGCGAATTGGGCCGGTTACTGACGTAAACGCCCTCTGCCGCCGCACGTTCGAGAATGTGCGTGGTGTAGATATAATCCATATCGAACGGAGGATCTTTGCGCATGAGGATAATATCGTTTTCAGACAAAGGAGCATCCTTGGCGCTGTCAGCCTCAAACCAGTGAGTGTTGTCATCAAAGACTTTCACGGTGCGTTGTCTGGCAAATGCTCTTCCCTGATCAAGAAAGAGATCCTGTTGCTCGATGCAGTTGATCGTCCAGCCTCGGGCGCTGGCTGCAAGCATCATCGCAAGAGTGGTATCTTTGTAAGGCGTGATCCCTTCGATGGGGTCCATGACGATGCCGACGGTAAGACTCATGATGCTTGGTTCTATCGATAGAGTTGTCCTATTGTCTCACGTTGGACGTTGATTGTTAGCCGGGCGAAAGCCCGCTTCAGTTTTTTTACGGTAGCTGGCGCAGCGGGTTCCTTGACTAGATCACCGGGCTAGTTGTGGCCAGTTTGACTGGGCCGATGGTCAAACAGCAGGATGGAGCTGCCCAGCTGCATATGGGAAGTTTCAGCAGATCACCATTACGGGTTAGGATATGGCAGCATCGAGAGTTGACTCAGACGGCCCAACCATATTGGTGGTGGATGAAAATCCGGCTGTTCGAGCTTCCGCCCAGGCTCAATTTCAGGTGCTGGGTGGCGGGGTGTTGTTCGCCTCAGATGGTTTTGAGGCGCTATCCAGCATCGTTGCGTACCGCCCGGAAATTGTTTTAGTGGACACAATGGTGTCAAGGCTCGATGGCTACCAGATATGTGCTCTCATAAAGAGTAATTCCGATTTTCAGGATATACCGGTTATCATGATGTCAAACTCGGACGTTGGCTTTGACGAAGAGCGGGCGCGTCTTGTCGGGTGTGAGGCTCATGTGTCTAAGCCTTTCACGGCGAGTGCCCTCATGGATGCTGTAGAAAAATTCTGCCATTTGGAAACGTAGGTCATGAAGTGCCTGACTAAACCGACAGTACTGGTTACACACGCCAGATGACCCGGCACATCCTTTTTCAGGCGGCGGGGCTGCATCTGGCCATTCCGGCGAAATACATCAAGGCCATTCATGAGTCCTTGTCTATTCAGCCGGTAAACGGAACGCTTGAGTGGTTTCTGGGATTGTCTGTAGCCAATGGCAAGCTGTTACCGGTTACAGATCTTGGCGCATTTGCAGGCTTTCAGAGCAGCCAGGGTCGAACACTAGAGCTGGAGTCGGCAGTGGCAGTGGCGGCATTGAAGGTTGATGATGTAGCTGGGCTGAGTGAGGCGCAAACGCAGGATGCGGGTGTGGACTCCAGTGACGACGAGCTCCTGGCAGATCATTTGAAGCTAACGGGTGAGTCCGTGAGTGACAAAGGGGGCATGCACCGCGTGTTGGATCTGCACGCACTGGTGCAATCGTCTGCTTTTGTGGATATCAAGGAACAATAAACAATATGTCTGTTGAGAATGGCTCTTCCGTTGATCGAAGGTTATCTGCACCTTTTGTGCTATTGATGCTTTGCCTTCTTGCGCTATTGGTATCGCTGATTGGGTTGTACCGAACATCGAGTATCACTCAAACCCGCATGGCAGACCTGCAGGTTTCTTGGCAAGCCATTATGGAGGGGGAGATAGACGGTACAGAACTGTTGGCTACTGACAGACTCATGCAAAGCGTTGTGCGGCCAGTCCCTGCCGTTCGTTCTGCTGCAGGCTGGAGTCTGGGCATGGCAGCCTTGAGCCTGGTGTTCATCGCGTGGCTGGTGTCAGTAATTCGCTCTTCGAGTCGGACACGTCAGAGTATGACCGACCAGCAGGGCCGCAACTCTCAGGCCGCTGTTGACAAACTGCTGGATGAAATAGCGCCACTTGCCAGTGGCGATCTGGGTGTAAAAGCCACCTCGTCAGAGGGTGCGGCTGGTGCTCTCGCTGATGGGTTCAACTATGCTATTGGTGAGCTGCGCCGACTGGTGGGCTCGCAACTGTCAACCTCGCGGACAATAGCAGACTCGGTCGGCCAATCGCAAGCGTTAGCTGACAACATCGAACAACACTGCACGCGTCAATCTGATCGGTTGCATCAATCCTCCAACCTGTTGCTGTGTCTGAGCAACACCACGGGCGATTTGTCAGCCAGTGCTGCAGAGTCAACTGTAACAACCAAGCTGATTGTTGACAGAGTTGTGGCCGTTTCCAAAGCGCTGAAATTCAGCTTGCAACACGTGCAAGAGGCTCGCGATGAGTCTGGGAATACGACCAGACTGTTGCAGTCTCTTGTGGCTTACGTGAAAGCAATCGATGAAGGTAATGCGTCGGTGAAAGACATCGCCAGGCGCACAGAATTGCTTGCTCTCAACACAACGATTCGCGTGTCTGCATCCGCAGGACAGTCACATGCCGGGGACAATTCTTCTTCTGATATCGGTAGGCTGACCGAGGATGTTGCGACACTTGCCGAGACGCTTGGGCAGGCAACTGGTGATATAGGATCACTTGCCAATGCCAGTGCCGCAGACACGGCTGAGGCGTTGATGGCGCTTCAACGGATTACTCAGACGCTGGATGATCACATCGGCCAGTTACAATCTGCAGAAATTCTCCTTGATGAAATCCGCGTTAACGCAACGGCAACCAACACCCAGACAATGTCAATGGCTGAAAACACGGCTATGAACGCAAGTGTTATCAGGGATCTGAGTGAGAATATGGATTTGATAAACCAGATTACTCAACAGACTGTACAAAATGTCAGTGATCATGTCGAGTCGTTGGAGAGCGTAAAAAAACTGGCCACAGATTTGCGGCAGAGCGTATCAGATTTCACTCTGTCGGATGATGCAGAGGCTTCGGCCATCGAGGATGGGACCGTGAGTGGTGCAAGAAGAGCGGCTGAACGAGCCGTATTCAATGGCTGATAAGGATTCGGGTAATCCTGATCGCGCGCGGCGACAAAACAGTCGCGGTGAAGATGAAGTACGCACTGTTGATGCACCCATCGACCTGGACAGCGAGGTGCTTGCGCATCTGTATGTTCTCTGCGAACAGTTTGATACGCATGTGCGCGCCTTTGCTGACAATACCAGTCAAGCTACACGTCAACAGCTGGTAGATGATCTACGTCGTATTCGAAATGACGTTGTCGTTCTGGAAAAAACAGCGACCGAATTCGTCATCAATGAGCTACTTTCCTTTCTCGATGTTGATGCAGCTCATCGTGCAGGTGATGACGAGCTGAAACGGGTGCTTGGCAATGCGGCGCCGCAACTGCTGCAACACATACGTTCGATCCAGCAGAACCTTACTCAAGATAATGCGCTTGCCTTACTGTCGACGGTTAACGATTGTCGAGCCAGCAAGGATGAAATGTTGTTGTCGGATGTATTGATGCTTGCGGCGGGTGTGGAGATGCCAGCTACGCACTTTACGTCGGTATCGGACACTGAGTGGATCGAACAGCGCAAGCAGTGGGTGGAGTATGCCTCCACTTACCACGCAACACTGGGTCAACGATTGTTGCACTGGTGGAAAGAAGGCCGTGCCGGTGCTGTAGCACCGTTACGACGACAGCTGGATCGATTTTCAGAGGCATGTGATGCGCACAGCCATTTGCGGACACTGGTACCCCTGTTTACGGCAGCCTCTGTCGTAGCTCAGGCTGTCAGTGATAAACGCCTTCTTGATGGGCCTGCGTTACGGAGTCTGTTTGCACAGTTGGAACGCAATGTACATCGTTGTGCGCTAGTGGCTTCTCCAGAAGATCTATTGCCCGAAGATCTGCTTCGCAACTTTCTTTACTACGTTGCCCAGATAGAAACCGATTCCGAGCCAGCGGCAACGTTGCGTCGTCGCTTTCGACTGGACCGTGTACGTCTGGTGGCAAACGCAACGCAACCGTCGCAAACCTCGACCATCGGTGTTGAATACCATTTGATCAATGCCATTCGAAGCGGTATCACCCAGGAGACCAAACCGCTTAGAGCATGGCTTGACAGTCCTGAAGAGCATGATAAGCAACCTAACGTTGTGCGCTTGCGTGTGCGCATGGGTCAGCTTGAATCTGTATTCACTCTCATCGGAGCAAGGCAGGCTCTGAGTTTTTTGAAGCTTGTTGTTCAGCAGTTGCAGGCTCTGGGCAAAGGCGATACAGGCAGCGAGCTGCGGGCGACGTTGGCGGATGCGCTTTTGCATATGGATGCTGAGCTTGATCACAGAGCGCGGCAAAGCGTTGTGCGCAACAGACAGGTAGACACAGCACAGGTATCGGCCAGCGACATTTACATCGATTTTGCAACTGACGCCTGCTTGCGTGAGGCTCGAAGTGAAATTCAGAGTGTGGCTGATCGCCTCATGAGTTTGCTGTCGACACAGTCGCTCGACGCGCTAACCTGTGCGACACTGGTGGGCAAGCTAGGTCAGGTGGACGCTGCTTTGCAGATCCTGCCACTTCCGGAGGTCAGCCCACTGTTTGATCGATTATCCAGAGTGGTGCAGACACTGTCACTACAACCTGAGCTTTTTACCAGTGCAACACGGACCACAAACGCAGTTGCCGATGCGTCGGATTCGATACCGGTGGCATCTCTGTTTAGCTCGCTGATTGTGGCGTTTGACGACTATCTGGCTTGTGTGCTTCAGCCTGAGCCACCGGCGGCAACGTTCCTGACTGATGCAGAGGAGTTGCTTGAGCAACTGCAGTATAAGCTCGGTATGGAACAGGACATGGAAGGCATGCCTCATGAGCGAGCTTCTGATCTTTTGTCCTTGCCAGACAGCGGAAGCATGACGCTAGATGTTGAGGATGATGTGCTTGAATTGGCTCTGGATGATGAGCATCACACCTTAGACACTACGCTGCAGTTTGTTTTCCAGCACGAATGTCTCGGCCATCTGGAGAGTCTTGATGAGTCGATTAGGTTTGCTTTGTTGCCCGTCGTTGACGGTGAAAATGACGTACGTCTGCCTAATGAGAAAATGCTTAGAGCATTGCACACACTAACTGGCAGCGCGCAGACCATTGGTGCAATCGACGTTGTATCCATCGTGCAACCCCTGCAGCGTGCAGCTCTGTCTTTGCATCGCGAGGGACGCTTTTTTGATGCCAGCGAGTCACGCGCCATTGGCGATATTCTCAAGGCATTGCGCCTAATTTTTGAAGCGCTGGTAAACGATGAGCCTTTTGATGGCTTGTTACAGGACACAAAGTATAAGCTTGATACTTTGTTATCCCAAACAGTGACCGGTTTTAACGAAGGTGCGCTCGGCAGCGCAGCGCCTTTGAGTATCGGTTCGCAGATAACGTCGCTGGAGCATGTGTTTATTGAAGAAGCCACCGAGGTCCTTGAACGCTTGCGTGGTGTTTTGCGTAATGATCAGCCACTGACCGAGCAGTCTGTGAATGAGGCCATGGCGCTGTTGCACACGCTAAAAGGCAGCGCGCGTATGGCCGGTAAACCATCGATGAGCGAATGTGCACACGAGCTTGAAGCACAAGTGCAATTGATGGGGCCGTCCGAGGATCCACTGGAAACCTTCAAGGTCGGGTACGGTAATCTGCAACGCCAGCTGATGCACATTACCGCAAACCTTGCGGCGGATTCTTCGCTGCGAACATCTGACAATTTGAATGATGCCATTGCATACCCCGATGTTGCGCCAGCAGGTAGTCCCGTGTCTGATGCATTACTGGACTATGCAACTGATTTAACAGTAAGCCAGGCCAGTGTCAGTGATGAGTTGGCGCGTTTGCGTAAAGTCTGCCAGCAGGTTGAAGCCAACATGTTGCGCTGGCAGAGCGCGTCCCGTGAACTCAAGTCCTCTGTTAGTGATAAGGACTTAAGCGTTTTTGTCGACATGATGACAGATATGGAGACAGCTCGTTCATCGTTGCGCGGCGCATTGCGCAAAGCTGAAAGAGAGCATCAGCAGGCATCAAGGGTGGGTGCGAATCTGCATCAGTCGCTTGTGCGTTCACGGCTTGTACGACTTAGCGACATAGTGTCAAGGCTGGCAGACACCGTCGAAGATACCGCTAGCGTCTGTGGTGTTTCAGTGCGCTTTGAACTCACGGGTGGTGAGTTGATGTTAGACAAAGGCATGTTTCGATTGCTTGTCGGACCTCTCGAACATCTTGCACGAAATGCTGTTGTACACGGTATAGAACCTGTCGAACAACGGGTAGCGCATGATAAACCCAGTGAGGGCCTTATTAGTTTAACGGCGACGATGGACGGCGCTGATCTGGTCTTGCGATTTGCTGATGATGGACGTGGAATTGATAAAGAGGCATTGAACGCACTTCTGCAAGAGCGTGGCAAAGATGTTATCGACACTGACAAAGAGCTCCAGAAGCTGTTGTTCAGTGCAGGCTTCAGCAGCATTGGCAAGGCGGATGCCATCGCCGGTCACGGGCTGGGGTTGTCAGCGGTCGAGGCAGCGGTTAAACAACTGGATGGTGATGTGCGTCTGGATGCAACGATGTCTCACGGTGTGAGCATAACCCTGCGCATTCCTCAACGCATGATCATCAGCCAGATCGTATTGGTCAAGGATGGTGAACGTTTGTTTGGCATACCGGTTGCGCACGTTAAGTGGGTGAACGTGGAATCTAACAGTCATGGGTCTTCCCCGATCAAGTTGCCTCAGGATATGCAAGAGGTATCGTTGCGACGTTTTTTGGGCGAATCTTCGGGTGAATCTGATCATCACGATCTGGATCAAGCGATGAGGACATCGGATGCTCATGCATCGGGAGTCGTGCTGGACATTCACGATCGGCTGCTGTCCATTCAAGTTGAACAGGTGATCGGATATCGGGAAGTGGTGGCACAGCCCTTGGGTGCGCAACTCGCCTCATTGGGGCGTTTCAGTGCTGGAAGTGTCTTGCCTGCCGGTCAGCAGGTGTTGATACTGGATCTGCTTTCTTTGTCTGCATCACTTAACAATCAACCCCGAATTGCTGCTGAATCGGGCAATGTGGACTATCGTCCTATGGCGCTTGTCGTCGATGATTCGCCAATGACAAACAGTACTTTGCCAACCATGCTGATCAAAAAGGGTTTGGCTGTGGAGACCTGCGAGGACGGTCCGGCCGCACTAGCCAGTCTTGCAAGGCAGTTGCCGAGCGTCATGATCTTGGATCTGGACTCGCTGGGTCTTGATGGTTTTGGCATCATACGCCGTGTCGTCAAAGACTTTGCACTGCATGCGCCACCGATCATTGCCGTCAGCGAGCTTGACGACAAGGACAGGCAGGCAAAAGCCATGAAACTTGGCGCTGCAGCTTGCCTGGTCAAACCCTTTGACCAGGAAGCACTGCACACAGTGTTACTTGACGCAGGGCTTCGCCTACCGGATCTGACCATTGCCTAGGAGGCTGTCCGAGAATAAGCTGATCGTACCGAAGGCGGCCCCCCGAG
>CAYGSW010000127.1:0-16309 GCA_964352535.1 uncultured Granulosicoccaceae bacterium
ACACAGACAGGCCCGCTGAATCCTAATATTTCGGGTTGACGGACTACTAGTGCAGACTGGGAGAAGGATCAGCCGGATCAGGCTCTTCATCGTCGTCAGGCTTTTTCTTCTTCTTGCTGACGTCAACCTTGGGTCCCAAGGATCCTGCGCCCGCACCGCCTGAATCATCGCCGCCCCAATCAGCAGGCTCTCCAGGTTCACGTCGCTCCATGAGTCGATCGATCTGACCCAAATCGATGGTCTCGTACTTGAGCAAGGCCTCAGACATGGAGTGCAGGATATCGATGTTGTCTGTCAATATCTTTGTTGCGAGCTCGTAGTTGGTATCGATTATTTTTCGTATCTCGGAATCGATACTCTTGATAGTGTCTCCCGACATAGGGTTCTGTTTGGTAGAAGACCGGCCAAGAAACACCTCTCCTTCCTCCTCACTGTATGCCAACGGCCCCAATTTGTCAGACAGGCCCCATCGTGTCACCATATTCCGTGCGATCTCTGTTGCACGCTCGATATCGCTTGAAGCACCCGTAGTGACTGCGTCAGGGCCAAATATGATCTCTTCCGCGATTCGCCCACCGTATAGCGTGGCAATCTTGCATTCCAACATTCTCTTGCTGTGGCTGTAGCGATCTTCCTCAGGCAGAAACATCGTAATGCCGAGAGCACGCCCGCGCGGAATGATACTGACTTTGTAGACAGGATCATGCTCCTCGACGAGCCGACCGACGATAGCGTGTCCGGCTTCATGATAGGCCGTCAGCTCCTTTTCCTTGTCACTCATGACCATGGATTTGCGCTCTGCACCCATCATGATCTTGTCTTTTGCCCGTTCAAAATGACCCATGTCCACCTGACGCTCATCAGCTCTTGCCGCGAACAGTGCCGCTTCATTGACCAGGTTGGCTAAATCAGCCCCTGAAAATCCGGGTGTACCGCGTGCGATCAAGCCTGGACGCACGTCGTCAGCTACCGGTACTTTCGCCATATGAACGCGAAGTATCTGTTCGCGACCGCGAACGTCAGGTAATGGCACCACCACTTGACGGTCAAAACGACCGGGCCGAAGCAACGCAGGATCCAGCACGTCAGGGCGGTTAGTGGCAGCGATAACAATCACGCCTTCATTGCCTTCGAAACCATCCATTTCGACCAGCAACTGGTTAAGTGTTTGCTCACGCTCGTCGTGGCCTCCACCCAACCCGGCACCGCGGTGCCGACCCACGGCGTCAATTTCATCGATAAAGATAATGCAAGGTGAGTGCTTTTTCGCTTGCTCGAACATGTCACGCACGCGACTTGCGCCAACCCCGACAAACATCTCTACAAAATCTGATCCAGAGATGGTAAAGAAAGGCACCTTGGCCTCCCCGGCAATGGCCTTGGCCAACAAAGTCTTACCAGTACCTGGTGAACCCACCATCAAAACACCCCGAGGGATCTTTCCACCCAGCTTCTGGAATTTGCCCGGATCACGCAGAAATTCCACGAGCTCTGACACCTCTTGCTTGGCTTCCTCGACACCCGCGACGTCCGCAAAGGTGACTTTGACCTGGTCTTCGTTGAGCAATCGCGCTTTGCTCTTGCCAAAAGACATGGCACCACGACCGCCACCGCCACCCTGCATCTGGCGCATAAAGAAAATCCACAAGCCAATAAGCAATATGAACGGAAACCAGCTGATCAGAATACTCAGCAGCATGCTGGGATTCTCTGGAGGAACACGCTCAAACTGGACGCCAGCCCGATCCAGCTCCCCGATCAGAGAACTGTTATCTGTCTCCGGGCTGAAGGTTGTGAATGGCTTACCGCCGTCTCGAGAGCCTGTGATCTCGACGCCGTCAAACCTGACTTGATCGACCTGTCCGCTACTGACGCTTTGCAAAAAGTCCGAGTACGCGATGGTATCGGTAGCAGGACGCTGCCCGCCAAGGTTGTTGAAGACAGTCATTAATATGACGGCTATCACCACCCAAAGCAAAACGTTTTTTAATAGATCACTCAATGACTTACCTCTCGAAGAGCCGAATGTTGAAGTGGTTTCGGCCCTTATAGTTAACTCACAATATACTGTGCCCGGTCCGTGATGATATCAAGTTCCTGGCCACTAAATAAACTTCCCGGCTGCGCGCCCTGCTGGCAGCCGGTTTCCTAACCTTTACGCTCGTAAAACTGATCCGTACCTGTTTCATGTACTCATCGAAGCCAACACCCTGAAAAACCTTGACCACAAAAGCACCGTCCGGGTGCAAAAATTCTTGTGCGCTCTCCAATGCCAGCTCCACGAGCGCCATCGCCTTAGCCTGATCAGACACCCCCACTCCACTTATGTTGGGCGCCATGTCTGACAAAACAAGATCGGCTCGACGGTTTTTCATCTTCCCGGCTATCTCGTCAGCGGTACTTTGCTCGGTAAAATCCCCCAGAACGAAGTCAACTCCTGCCAAGCCGTCCATCGGCAGAATGTCAGAGGCTACGATAATCGAGTTGTTCCCCGCCCGTCGCGACAGATATTGAGTCCAGCCTCCAGGCGCCGCACCCAGCTCTAAAATGACGGATCCAGGCTTGATCAGATGATCTTTTTCATCCAGTTCAACAAGCTTGTATACAGCCCTTGATCGGTAGCCATCAGCAGCCGCTTTTTTGACGTATACATCTGATGCATGCTCATCCAGCCAACGCTGGCTGCTTTTACTCCCGGAGCGGTTGCCACCCATTCGATTGCCGCCAGATTTTTTACTGTCTGACTGCGCCACATTCCCTCATACTTGTGCCTGGGCACTTTGCTTGATTCAAAAGACTCCAGATATCGGTGTATTCGACCCCCGTATTGTAGGGGGTTTGCAGACAATCGCCACCGCAGTGTTACTCTCCACCCGCATATAACCGTACTTCCGGCCTCAAATACATGAAACGACCAGCACGTTCCCGCCAGCAGATCCCACCTCAACCTGTCGCAAAGGACCAGGATAAAGCGCTTGACCGTGCTAGCAAGCGTTACCTGCGTTCGCTGGCTCATGCACTCAAACCGGTTGTACGTCTTGGTCAGCACGGGCTTACCGAAGCTGTTAGCAAGGAGCTCAACGGTGCGCTCGAACATCACGAACTAGTCAAGGTCAAACTAAGTACGAGCGACAAGGAAGCCAGACTTGTCCAGTTGGAGGCTTTGTGCAAATCCGTGAGAGCCGAGTGCGTACAGCAGATCGGTCACACAGCCACGCTGTTCAGACGCAACGTAAAAAATCCCGTCATCCAGTTATCACAGGCAAAACGCTGACGGAATGTAGATTTTACCGGCGTCGCGGCAGATAAACCGACACTTTCAGACCGCCCATCGACTGCGAAGGTTCAAGCAGCAGGCGACCGTCGTAGGTATCAACGATATCTTTGACGATGGACAAACCCAGACCGTGGCCAGCTACCGACTCATCCAGACGCACGCCTCTGCCTGTCAGGCGGCCCAGCACTTCCGGTGAACAACCAGGGCCATCGTCTTCGACGGTGATATGCACACCATCGCCATTTTCCAGTGTAAGCACAACCCGTGTGGCGCACCACTTCACCGCATTGTCCAGGAGATTACCGATAAGCTCCAGCATGTCCTGACGATCATGCACCAGCTCTACGTCCCGCCCCACGTGGTAGCTGACCTTCACCGTTTTTTCAGAATACACCTGCTCCAGCAGGCCGATCATGGCCGGCAGCTCGGCATCAATATCAAAGCGCATGCCCACCGCACCCCGCCCAGCCAGCCGTGCACGTTTAAGCTCACTCTCTATCAGACGTCTTATCGCTTCAGCGTTCTGCGCAATCGTGTGCCGCTGAGAGTCATCGATAACCGGAGATTGACTGGAACGGATAAGCAGATTCAGAGGCCCTTTGAGTGAATGCGCCAGATTACCCACCGCATTGCGTGATTGACGCAGTCGCTGCTCGAAGCGCCTGAGCAACTGGTTGAACTCAATGACCAACGGCATGACTTCAGATGGAACATCTTCTGACAACGCCACCGCCTGTCCGTGCTCCAGACGCAGCATGTCACGGCGAATACCCTCAAGCTTGTCAATCGAACGTCTCAAGATGAAACGCTGGACAGCCATCAAGACGCCAAGTAGCAAAAAAGCGAGGAACGCTCCAAACCACTGGAAAACGGATAATTTATCGCGAACTGAGGTCACATCCTGCACCACTCCCAAAACAAACTGCTCTTCGTTGGCGTGAAACCCGCCAAACCAGGCCAACACTGTCTGCTCTTTCGCAAGTGTGGCGCTGAGCCGAATGCTCTGCCCTGGAACAAGCTCGGGAACTTCCAGCTGCCGCACCGCTGTTCGCGCCGCAGAACCTGAAGGAGTAACCGACAGCGCATTGTTGCTTGCCAGTAGATAAGCCCTGTTTGGTGACAGCGCAGCCAGTTGTTCAAGATACGGCGAAATATCACCGGATGCGCGCACGATATTGGCGTTAACGTCGTAAGCCTGCTGCTCCAACTCTGCGAACACATGACTCTCGGTCAGCATGCGGCTTGTCAGCGTGACGCTCCACCAGAAAATAAAAAGCAAAATGACCAGCGAACCCGCCAGGCCAATCTGCAGACTTCTTTCCAGCGAATTCAATTGCTGGGATCGTTGAAAATGTACCCTTGGCCGCGCTTGGTCAGAATCAGCTGTGTACCGATTTTTTCACGCAGACGACGGATATACACTTCTATCAGATTGCTGTCACGCTCTGAATCCTGATCGTAGACATGCTCGGACAGATGGGATTTGGATAAGATCCGGCCACTGTTCAGCATCATGTAGCGCAACAGTCTGAACTCGGTACCCGTAAGCTGGTGGGATGTATCGTCAACACAGACCTGTTGCAGATCTTCATCGAGAGTCAGAGTACGAGTCTCTATACGGCTGGACGTGCGGCCATGGCGCCGATAGATCAATGCCCTGATGCGAGCAATGAGCTCTTCAACATGAAATGGCTTGCCAAGGTAGTCGTCGGCGCCTGCCTTGAAACCATCGACCCTTTCGTACCAGGCGTCTCGCGCAGTCAATACAATGACGGGGACCCTGTTGCCACGACTGCGCCATGCTTCAAGGACATCCATGCCGGGTTTTTGCGGCAAACCCAGATCGAGCACAACGGCATCGTAGGGTTCGGTATCTCCCATATGCTCCGCATCAACGCCGTTATTGGCAACGTCGATGGCAAACCCGGCTTTCACCAGATCGGTGCGTACCATCGCAATAAGTTCAGAGTCATCCTCCACCAATAAAAGACGCACAGATGTTTGCCACTTGTAAAAACTGAAGCGTCATTATCACCCACTGAGCCAGTGAAAGCGTGGCAATAATCACAGGCTCGATCTGACCCTGCGCAAAAATTGCGTGCGCAACATTTTCTGCCTGAAAATAGTGCAGACATGAAAGAGCTGGCATTTCGCGCAAATTTGGGTACGATAAGCACGCAGGGCGCGTAACTAAAGCGGCACAGTACAACATGGCTCGTAATCACAAGTTTTTTTTTGATAAGGACGGAAGCCCAAAGGCGAGAGGCCCAGTCTCGGAACATGTCCTGATGACGTTTCTGGAAGTCGATGTGCAAGGCAGCGATCATATCTGCCGGGACCTTATGGATGACCTGACCGCTATCGAAGACGAATCGGACGATCTGCGTGAGTTCATTGGCAATGCGCACACGGTAACGATTCAACCCGACGGTGTGGTCATAGCTGCCAATCTCCCGGATTCCGGAGCAACGCAGACTCAACCCGACCCCTATCATGTGCCACTCAAACACTTTCGCGAGGTGCTTGAAGATTGGGAGGCATTTATCCTCGACGATCAAATAGACGATGCGCTGGGCGATGCCGATTATCTATGAGCAAGTCATAAAGTGGTAATCTAACCTCTACTTAACAGAGGCTTTTGCTGATGACTAACATACTCGACCTCGTACTTGGCGATGAGAACAAACCTGCTATACGAGAGATGCAAAAGACGTTTGATCTGAGTGAAGAGCAAACACGCGCAGCGGTTGAGCAGCTTATCCCTGCATTGTCCAGAGGTTTGCAGAAAAATACGTCCCAGTCACAGGGCATGGACGAGTTGCTGGACGCCTTGCGCACAGGCAAGCACGAAAAATACATGGAACAACCCGGCAGGCTTGCCGAATCTGCCACCACTCGTGATGGTAATGACATTCTCGGGCACATTTTTGGTGACAAGCAGGTCAGTCGTGAGGTGGCTTCACGAGCATCAAAAAAAGCCGGCGTCAGCAGCACACTGTTGAAAAAGATGCTGCCAATCGTAGCGACGCTGGTCATGGGATCACTTGGCAAGAAAGTCATGGGATCCGGCGGTGCTCGTTCTGGCAGACCGGTTCAGGCCGGTGCCGGGGGATTACTTACATCATTGCTGGACAGTGATCGCGACGGTTCTATCTGGGATGACGTTCTGGGTATGGCCGCCAAAACCATGTTGCGTTAGGAGACCACATGCTCAAGCAACTCATTCTTGACGCCGATCGATGTACCAGTTGTCTGCAGTGCGAGATGGCTTGCTCACTGGAACACGAGGGGCTCTTTGCACCGGCTTTTTCCCGCATCAAGGTGTTTGAGTTCGAACACGGCAAGCGCAACATCCCCTACACCTGCACACAATGCGATGAAGCATGGTGCCTGCATGCCTGTCCCACCGATGCCATTTCCATCAACCATGAACTCGGCACCAAGGTGGTCAACGAATCCCTGTGCGTAGGCTGCAAGGTCTGCACTATTGCCTGCCCTTACGGCACGATCAATTACAACACGCGTAGCGGCAAGGTGACAAAATGCGATCTGTGCGACGGCGAGCCCAAGTGCGCTGAAGCCTGCCCTACAGGCGCCATCGAATATGGGGTGCCAGCATGACATGGCATAACCGGGTATTGCGTGTTGATCTTACCCATCACACAACGCACATCGAACCATTGAACGAACAATGGCGTGAGGATTACCTGGGCTCAAGAGGTCTGGGAACCAAATACCTGATGGAGATGATGGATCCTGCGGCAGACGCCATGTCGCCGGAAAACGTGCTTATCTTTGCAACAGGTCCTCTGACCGGAACCATGGCATCCACCGGAGGCCGTTATGCTGTCGTCACAAAAGGCCCGCTGACCAACGCCATAGCTTGCTCCAACTCAGGTGGCAAATTTGGTGCAGAACTAAAGTTTGCCGGTTATGACCTTCTCATACTGGAAGGCAAATCAGAAACACCGGTCTACTTGCTTATTCAGGACGACCAGGTGCAAATATTGCCAGCGATGCAATATTGGGGCACTACTGTGTGGCACACGGAAGAGACACTGAAAACCGTTCATCAGGACCCGCAGATCAAGGTGGCGTCCATCGGCGTTGCCGGGGAACAAGGTGTCAAGTACGCCTGCGTTGTCAATGATCTTCATCGTGCTGCAGGTCGTTCCGGTGTTGGCGCCGTGATGGGATCAAAAAACCTGAAGGCCGTTGCTGTGCGCGGAACCCTTGGTGTTCCCGTGCGAGATGCATCGCGCTTCATGAGCGTAGTCAAACACACGCATCAGTTGCTGGCAGACAGCGCCGAGCGCAAAGAACTGACGGACTATGGCACCAATGCGATGATTGACACCATGAATGCCTTCGGGGGGTTGCCCACGCGAAACTTCCAGGAAGTGTCGTTTGAAGGCACACACAAGCTTAACCCGACGGCCATGAGTACCAGGACAGAGTCAGGCCACACCAATCTGATCACCAATAAGGCATGCTTTGGTTGCACGATCGGGTGTGGACGCATCGCGCACATCGACAAGAATCATTGGGCTGTTCGCGACCGGCCTCAATACCAGCATGCGTCTGGTGGTCTGGAGTATGAAACAGCCTTTGCGTTCGGACCAGTCATTGGTGTTGATGATATTGATGCGCTTACCTTCGCAGGCTATCTGATGAACGAGCACGGCATGGACCCCATTTCGTTTGGCGTGACATTGGCGGCTGCCATGGAATTGTTCGAGCTGGGTATCATTACAACCGAACACACGGACGGGGTTGAACTCAACTTCGGTAACGCCGAAGCACTTACCGTCATGGCTGAAAAAACAGGGCTGCAGGAAGGCTTTGGCAAGTTGCTGGGGCTGGGTGCAAAACGCCTATGTGAACATTTCGGCCGACCCGAACTTGCCATGGTAGTCAAAGGACAGGAATTTGCCGGTTACGATTCACGCGCTCAGCAAGGCATGGGCCTTGGCTACGCAACCAGCAACCGGGGTGCCTGTCATCTCAAGCACGACGTGTTTGCTGAAGATCTGGAGGATCAGTCAGGTAATGGCAAAGCAAAACCCTGCAAACTTTCACAAGACAAGATTGCCATGGTCGACTCCATTGGCGTCTGTCTTTTTACCTCGGCGGCCTGGGGCGTTACCGAGCTTCAACAGCAAGTGAGCGCGGCTTGCGGTGACGAATGGACCGAAGAGAGACTTATCGAGACCGGTGAGCGGATCTGGAATCTGGAACGTCTGTTCAACTTGCGCGCTGGACTGAGCCGGGCGGACGACACGCTACCACCTCGCCTGCTGGAAACCCCGGCGCCCAGTGGTGTAGCCAAGGGCCGGGTAGCAGAATTGAACATTATGTTGCCTGAGTATTATGCGCTGCGCGGGTGGGACGAACAGGGTAGCCCTACCGCAAGCACTCTGGAGCGATTAAAGCTTGAGCAATACCGTGCACATTAGCGTAACGCTCGGCGGTGCCTTGATTCAGTTTCGTCCGGAAGGCACCACGGGCAACCGCTTCACCTACACCAACAATTCGATGGGAACAGTAAGCGCCTTGCTTGACGACCTGGGCGTGCCTGATGAGCAAAGGCTCATGACAATCCTGAACGGCAATGTGGTTCAGCCGGATAGCTATTCGCAAACGACCCTCAGCGACGGCGATGAGCTTTCGCTGATGCCGCCTATCGCGGCAGGCTAGCAATAAACCAGCCAGTCTTTACGCAGAAAAGGCAGCCTCTCCACACAACGGCACTAATTCGAGCACTCGCGGTCTTATCTATCGGGTGTGTAACTTCAAAACACTTCCGTAAATGCGCACCAGTCATCATAGTCTGGCAATGAAGTGGTATTGATCCGAGTTGTATTTGTGCCGAAACACGCTATAACCCATAAAAGCAGCGTATTGAGCTGGCATGACTAACGGGACGCACGCAGTAACAGCGAGTTTTTTTCAGCTGCCTGCGCCATAAATACCGCTCAACAGGCTCTTATCAACACTGGGAGATTAGGTTGAATCAGAAACTACACAATGTAACGCGTACCTTGCATGAGCTGATTAAGGCCTTGCCTGCCGTACAGGCTCACGGCAGCGCTGAGGTGATCAGACGACACGTACAGCTGATAGCGTACTTCCAGCGCCAGTATGACCAGCTGGTGGCCCCGTCGCTGGCACCCTCGACAACTTGATGCTTCCAGATACGAATGCTTCTCAAATGCAGTAAGTGCCTGACTTTTAACAAGTTTGCAATGTGTCACATTTGCCAATGGATACATCCATAACCACTCGTTGTCGTATACTAAGCAGGTGTTACATAAAGACATTCACATTGGAAGAAATAAATGACTGATATCAAACGTCGTAAGTTCGTCACTCTCATGGGTGCAAGCGCTACCGCCATCCCTTTGAGTGCATTGGTTGCCAGCCTCCCAAGCCACGCGGCTGACGCGGTTGATCCTGAGTCAGCTCAGGCCAAAGCACTGCAATATGTTGCGGAGTCTGAAGTAGAAGGTCAAAACTGCACAAACTGTGCACTGTACACAGGTGCCGAAGGTGAAGACATGGGCCCATGTCCATTGTTCCCGGGCGCGGTTGTTATGGGTGCTGGCTGGTGCAGCGCGTATGTAGCTGCGGGCTAAGACATAGCTTCACTGAAAGTAGAAACCTGCATTTGCGGTATTTTTACTAGAAAATTGCAGTAATTATGAAAGACGCCCATCACCATTGATGGGCGTTTTGCGTTTTAAATCCTGTTTCAAGGCTGGTACGCAGAAACGGCTCGCTTTTCCTTAATCCAGTCCTCGATGCCTTTGGTGACATTATGCACCGCCCTATAGCCAAGTCGCTTGTCCAGGAAACTGGCAATCTTGGCTGAACGCACACCACTTCTACAGATCAGCACCACGGGTTGATCGGGCTTTACGATAGCGTCAAGTTGCTTGATCCAGGCCTGCGCATCGTAAGCACCGTCCTTATCAAAGAAGGTGATGGGGTGACTACCCTCCACCAGACCGGTTTCTGCCCATTCATCGGCTCGTCGCACATCAATGATAGCTACGCCTTGAGCACGCAATTTTTCCAGAGACGTGTTATCCAATTGCGTTACATCAGCAATTACAACACTGGAACACAATAGGCACAAGAGAGAGATCAGGCTACTCAGGCGTCTGTTCATTCGTTGGGTTTTCTTTGACGTCAACACGTTACTATACCGCTCATTAACCCCGACGAAAAGCTAACGAGGCACGACTATGGCGAGCAGTCTTCTCACACTGTTAGACGATGTTGCATCCATTCTGGATGACGTGGCGGCAATGACTAAAATAGCCACCAAGAAGACAGCCGGTGTACTCGGCGATGACTTGGCACTGAACGCTCAACAGGTCACCGGTGTCAAGGCCGACAGAGAGTTGCCTGTGGTTTGGGCTGTGGCCAAAGGGTCGGCCTTTAATAAAGTGATTCTTGTGCCGGTGGCGCTTGTCATCAGCGCCATAGCACCCTGGCTGATCACACCACTGCTGATGATCGGCGGTCTTTATTTGTGTTTTGAAGGTGTTGAAAAACTCAGCCATAAGTTTCTGCACCCCGAAGAGGCGGAACAGAACAGAAAACAACTTTTGCAGGCTGTCGCTGACGAAAAAGTTGATCTTGTTGCGTTGGAGAAAACGAAGATCAAAGGAGCTATCAGAACTGACTTTGTTCTGTCAGCCGAGATCATTGTCATCTCTCTGGGCACTGTGGCTGCCAGTACATTCAGCGTGCGGGTGGCGACACTCATCGCCATTTCAATGATCATGACCATCGGTGTGTACGGTCTGGTCGCTGCGATTGTCAAACTCGATGATGCAGGCCTGCATCTGAGTCAGCCAAAAGATGGCAGCACACCAGGAGCAATGAGTGCTGCCGTCGGCCGAGGTATCCTGTGGTTCGCCCCGTTGCTAATGAAGTTCCTGTCTGTGGTCGGTACCGCTGCCATGTTCATCGTAGGTGGTGGCATTCTTACACATGGTTTTCATTGGCTGGCCGAGAAAATACAACAAGCCGCTAGTGGCGTGTCAGGTCTGCCTGTGTTTGGCGATATCAAGGGCATAGGATCAGTAGCGGAACAGCTAACTACGACATTACTCAACACGACAGTAGGTGTGCTTGCAGGTATCGTAGCCTTGATTGTCTTCATGGGTGTTCAAAAAGCACGCGGCAAAACTGCGCATTGACCCACGAGAATCAACGCCTGAGATTGCCACTTTATTTTTCCTTATTTTTATTCCCGTCTTTATCGCTACTCGTATCACCACTTTCATCACCTTCCTGTATCACAGGCGCAGTTTTACGATCTGTAGCCTCGGTCTCAAGCAAACCGATGCTGCGCGCGCGCACCTCCCATTGCTTGCGAGCAAGGGCCTGCATATCAGTGGTGTTGTCCTGCTCGTCGACAATCTCAAGGCCAAGCAATGTTTCGATAACATCTTCCATGGTCACAAGCCCTGCGGTGCCACCGAATTCGTCCAGCACGATGGCAATGTGATCACGCTTTTCGGTAAAGTGCGTGAACAGATCAGGGATAGGAAAATCCTCCTTAACGGCCAGAATGTCGCGTCGAATGGATGACAAGGGATCATCGGCATGCCCATCAATCATCTTGCGCAGAATATGGTCCTTGAGCACATAGCCTGATATGCGATCAGGCGTTGACTCGTACACCGGGATACGCGAAAAACGCAAGTTGGGGTGGTTATCGTGAAACTGGCGGATGGTCTCATGCTCATCACTGGCGATCATGACGGTGCGTGGCGTCATGATATTTTTGGCAAATATGGTGTTGAAGCGTAGAAAGTTTCGCAACATGTTCGACTCGCCTTCATCAAACACCCCTTGTTGAGTTCCAAGCTCTGCCATGGCGCCAAAATCTGCACGACTCAGTACGGATGCTTCCTTGTCCTTCTTGAGCGCTTTGGTGATAATCTGACTGACAAACACCAATGGTGCCAGCACCCACATAACGAACTTCAGACAACGCACAGTAAAGCCTGCAAGTTCCTGCCAGTAGTTGGCGCCGATGGTTTTGGGAATGATCTCGGACAAGATCAGAATGGCAAGCGTCATCAGAACGGGCACCACAGCGGTAGCCATGAACGATGCGCCCCATATTTTGGTAGCCTGCGCCCCTACTCCGATCGCACCCGCTGTATGGGCGATGGTGTTTAACGTCAAAATGGCTGCCAGCGGCCTGTCGATATTCTCTTTGAACTTTTGCAGCGTCTTGCCAAGGTCACCGCCTTCCTGGAGTTTCATCTGCGTGAAAGATGGCGTTATGCTTAACAGCACGGCCTCCCAGACAGAACATAAAAAAGAAAAAACGATGGAGACCAGTAAAAATACGATCAACAGGGTATACATAAACGATCCGTACCTCCAATGTGCACGCAGTTGTGCGGGGCTATGCCGTGATGGTACCCGAACTCATTGACACCTGCGCAGCAACTGCCTCTATAACAGGACCCCAGCTTAACCATGACACCTGACGCAAACGATTTCTGGTTCCTGCCATTGGGCGGCTGTGGCGAAATCGGTATGAACATGAATCTGTACGGTCATGATGACCAATGGTTAATGGTGGATTGCGGCGTTACCTTTCGCGATGCTGACGGAAGCAATAGCAGTGGATATGACGTGCAGATGCCCGACCCTGAGTTCATTGTAGAACGCCGTGAACAGCTGCAAGGGATACTGCTGACGCACGCGCACGAGGATCATATCGGGGCGGTGGCGCTGTTGTGGAGACGGCTGCGCTGTGCAGTCTACGCCACACCGTTTACCGCTGAAATGCTGCGGCGCAAACTGGTTGAACATGGTCTTGATGGCAAAGTGCCCGTGCATCTGGTTGAGCCACTTGATCGCTTTCATATCGGCGCGTTCGATGTGGAATGGATTCCCAATACCCATTCCATACCCAGTCCCTGTGGTCTTGCGATTCGCACTCCGGCAGGCTCAGTGTTCCATACAGCCGATTGGAAGCTGGACTCAGACCCTGTTGTCGGCCACGGCTACGAGGAGGATATATACCGGCAGTTGGGAGAGGAAGGCATGAACGCCATGGTTTCCGACTCCACCTGCGCTAACCAGCCAGGCCATTCACTGTCAGAAGGCGCACTGTATGACGGCTTGCACCACCACATCAGTGCAGCCAGTGGACGCGTCATCGTCGCCTGCTTTGGCAGCAATATCGCCCGTCTACACACGCTGGCTAAAATTGCGATCGCGACAAATCGTCATCTGGGTCTACTGGGCCGCTCATTGATCAACACGGCCTCTGCGGCACGTGCATCCAGTCTATGGCCTGACATCACAACACTGGTGCAATCAGATCATCT
This sequence comes from uncultured Granulosicoccaceae bacterium, assembly GCA_964352535.1. Taxonomy (GTDB): domain Bacteria; phylum Pseudomonadota; class Gammaproteobacteria; order Granulosicoccales; family Granulosicoccaceae; genus Granulosicoccus. Next base: position 13,645 of record CAYGSW010000127.1, read on the forward strand.
CGGGTACCTGCCTCGCGAGACACTGTTACTGGTGGCAACCGGTAGTCAGGGTGAGCCACGTACAGCCCTCAACAGACTCAGCCATGACACCTTTCGAGATCTGTCACTGGAGGCAGGTGACACAGTCATTTTCAGCGCACGTGCGATCCCTGGCAATGAGGATCAGATTGGCAGTCTGATCGCCAGACTCGAAGCACGAGGCATCAGTATCATTACACCAGAATCTTCCACGTTACCCATTCACGCCTCTGGCCATCCGGGGGCTGAAGAGCTTCGCAAGCTCTACGACTGGGTTAATCCACAATTACTCATACCGGTTCATGGGGAAACCGAACATCTGGATGCTCAAACGGAGCTTGCGAAGGCCAGTGGCATAAAACGTCAGCTAAACGGGCGTAATGGCGATCTGTTTACGATTGCTCCTACGACATCCATACGACGTGAAGCTGTGCCTACCGGTCGACTGGGTGTTGGCCGAAGATCGCTGGAGAAAATCTGATGCAGTGGTCTTGCAAGTGCTGCCGGTAGGTAGCATTTGCACGACACGGCCTTTAGGGTCCAAGCTCGATCACGTTAGAGTGGACACGCGTTAAACGGTAGCCCACACAACGAATCCGCCGTAATTCCCATTCACTGTTGCCACCTAGACCCAACTTCTTGCGCACTCTGCAGGCTGCGGTATCAATGCGCCGGGTATCCATGTGCGCAGGCAGTGACCACACAGCCGTCATGAGCTCGGCGTTAACAACAATTTTTCCCAGTCGAGAAAAGATGTAGGAGGCAAATTCGAACTCTTTCGGACTCAGATCAATGGCCACGCCATCACGAATGACCTTGCGCTTCTGAACATCAAAATGGAAGTTGGCAACCGTGAAAGAGCGCATCAAAAAGTTGCGCTGCCGCCTCAGGGCTGCTTCCAGCCGAGCCTGAAGAACCGTGTCACTGTCATTGAGATCAAAAACATGCCGGGCACCACTCTGCAGAAACTGCAGTACCGTATTTTCGCTTGTGCAATCGGACAAAACGATTATCCGACCAGCTCGCAAGTGGCGAGGCAGTGTCGTTGCCGGCAACGAGGCAGAGCCTTGCCTGTGGCACACCACAGCGGCGAAGGTCTGCTCCGGCGACGCGGGAGGCTCGTGCGACAAAGGCACTGTAAAGGTCTCGACAGCAGCACCGTCAAGTAGTCTGTTGACCCGAGAGCAGTCTTGGTGATCATCTGCAACCACAGCGATGGATACATCCCGATCATCTGCAGGGATCGCTTGGGCGGACCCGCTAACGGCATGAATTTCATCAACGCTGGTGTCATTTCTGGATAAGACAGCAACCATGCAACACTCCAATGAAACATTGGTGCGCGCAGCTGTACAACTGAGCTTTCGCTCAACCAGCAACAAGCACTATTAAATCGACGTTTTTCGGATCATGACCTATTGATAGATAGACGCCATAACCCAAACGGGTGATTGACAAATAGCGAACTCAAGCTGACAAATTCCATAGTTGTATTATTGAGCACATCTCGCTACGACATGAAGTATACACCTGCTTATGAGCTTGTCGAGTATCTGTAACGCTCGTTTACAAACAACAGTATTACGACGCACATGTGTAAACACTGATGTAAATCAATGTAATGGCAACTAGTGCTTCAAACCGTGTGTTTTGTAACGTGCAGTTATGCTGTCACAGATTGCTGTTGTCGTTTTGGGTGCAGAATTTACAACGGCACAAATCTAACTTTTATTGACTTGACTGATACTTTTTTTGCATTTCAATGTGTCTTTATTAGCCAGTGGGGCTTATGAAAAATACTGTTATTTATGTTTGTGGTGAGTGACTTCATGCACTTGCGCCGACTTATCACCATCGCACGTGTTTTAGTTGCGTTAACAACTCTCAGTACCACAGATAATTAACCTGATCGCAGGCAACACTCTGCTTGACTGGAGAGCTGGCAGAACGTTTGGAAAAACTGACGAATGAGTCTTAAAGAACACAGTTTCTTCAAGCAGATTTTACCTTAGGAATCATTCGTAAGATTCTGCACTCTATGATCTGCCGCGTTACCTGTTCGCGCAAGTCATCATGACGAGGCTTCGATTGGCAAGACATCGTTCAGGACACAGATTCTTATATCGATGCTTATCTCCAGCGGTAACGGTGAGCAAGCATTGGCTGGAACGTGGCTGGCGAAGGCTTTGAGTTTCCAGAATTTTTGTGATGCGACATAGACGTTACTCGATAAGTTTCACTCACCACACAAACAAAAATCATGAAGATTTCAATGCGGTTCTACCTACCCGCTTTCGCACTCGTTCTTGGTTTGATATCGAACGTTGTGAATGCTCAGGAAAACAAGCGTCTGGCTTTTGGCGCTACCAACACTCAATCGTCTCACTACGCTTGTTTTGCTGCACTTGTTTTGCTGCACTTGCGCAGATCGTCAACGACTCGGTTCCCGGTTACCAGGCACAAGTCGTCGAGACCGGTGCCACGGTTGATAATCTGAAGCGCACGGTTCGTGGCCAACTCGACTTTGGTCTAGGAGCTTGTCCGAGAATAAGCTGATCGAGCAAAAGCGCGATATTTTGGCGGGGCTGCCTCCAGCCAGATTTCCGCGTAACAACGGCGAATAGAACAACTATTCACCTCAATTGAC
>CAYGSW010000128.1:0-16234 GCA_964352535.1 uncultured Granulosicoccaceae bacterium
ACGATGACTGAAACTCTTTATGACTGATAAATCGGAAGTCGCGACCTGCACCAATGTGCTCTCTTCAATCGGGCATATCGTGCAATCATCACGGGGATTAACACCATGATCGCCATAGCGTGCGCCAGCCAGACAAACCAGCCATTTGACAAAGCCATGATTAAGGAGTTCTACGAGAGCTCACTGCGACGGCATCGAAAACTTGGACTCACCGGTTATCTCAGCTGGACAAAGGGTCACTTTTTCCAGTATCTGGAAGGACCCGAAAACGCCGTAGACGAGGCGTTGCAGGCAATCAACAATGACCAGCATCAAACACTGGTAAAAACCCTGCAATTAGGCAGTATCAAACAGCGACGCTTCTCGCGTTGGGACATGTTGAATATCTCTGGCTCAGGTGTACCGGACATTCGCATACAGAACCTGATTGAAGATGTCATGAAGTCCTCAAACGGCAATGTCTTTGATGATTCGGAATCACGCCGAATCATTCTGGACATGCTTGATCAGATGTCAAAACTGCATCAGGAAAACAGGGGCAGAAGATTTGGGGCGATCGGTCCACAGGATACCGACTCCCATGAGCACCCACCATATGTTGTTGTGCTTGGCGCATCAGCAGGCGGCATGTCCCCCTTACAATCCATCGTGCGTAGTCTTGATCAGGGTTTGGACGCAGCCTTCGTGGTCATCCAGCACTTTTCGCCAGAAACCGAAACCATGATGGACATGATATTGCAGCGTGATACCAGCATGAAAGTGCAAGCTGCCGAGAGTGATATGCCCATCAGTGCAGGGAACATCTATGTGATACCCCCCGGGCAGAATCTGGAAATAGTCAATGGAATTTTTACACTTAACGAACAGAAACGCGCAGGACGTGGACCTCAGTTTCCGATCGACATCTGTTTTCGATCCATAGCGCGTGAATACGGCGACAAGGCTATTGCCGTTATCCTCTCCGGAACAGGCACTGATGGATCCAGAGGCGCCAAGGTGGTCAACGAAGCGGGTGGCGTTGTACTGGCTCAAAGCACGGCTTCATCCGAATTCAATGGCATGCCGCAGGCTTCAATTGACGCAGGCGTTGTCCATCAGGTACTTGCACCCATTGATATTGCCGATTTTCTGAATAATCTGAGTACCGCATTTCTGCAGGAATCTCTGGCACTTAAACCTGCGCTTCGCATTGAGTATGTGAATAAAGTGGTCGCAATACTGGAGGACAACGATGTAGATTTTTCACAATACAAAAGTGAAACTCTTTTTCGTCGAATTGAACGACGCCGTGTTATCGCCAACATATCCACAAGCGAAGAATACCTTGAGTTCCTGCAACACGATGAAGTGGAGCGCGCAGAGCTACGTGAAGATATTCTGATCACTGTCACCAGCTTCTTTCGTGATGCAGACGCCTGGAGCAAACTCTCTGATGCCGTCTCGCAACAAATCGAACGGGATCTAAAACCCGGGGAGACTTATCGCGTGTGGGTAACAGCATGCGCAACCGGTGAGGAGGTCTACACGCTTGGCATAATTCTGACTGAGTTACTGGAGAACCTTAATCAGGACATCAACTTCAAGATATACGCTACCGACATAGAGCGCAAGGCACTGGCTATCGCAAGTAGTGGTTGTTACAGCGAGCGTGCGTTAGAGCAGATCGGAAAACAGCGTCGGGATCGTTTCTTCACCAAAAAGGCTGACGGCTACGTGATTGATCGTGGAATTCGCGAGAACGTTATCTTTGCTCCACACAATTTCATAAAGAACGCACCCTTCACGCGCATGCACCTCGTAACGTGTCGTAACGTGCTGATCTACATGCAACCGGAGTTGCAGCAAGTTGCCATCAAGATGCTGCACTTTGCCCTGCACGTCAACGGCATTCTGTTTCTTGGTCCATCCGAAACACTGGGAAATCTTCAGAGCGAATTCTATCCGGTACAGCGCGAGTGGAATCAATACAAGAAGCTGAGAAATCTGCGACTGCCTCTGCACTTGTCAGCCGAGAGACTCCGCGATACCTCTCGTGAGCTTGCAACAGCGGCCCAACCCATGCAACTCAAGGATGGCGTGGAGGTCAACGGACTACTCGGCTTGTCACTGGATGCCATATCGCGATACACGGGAAACACAAACATACTGGTCGATAGTTCACGATCGGTGATGACGGTAATTTCAGACCCCACCGGATTGCTACAAGTACACCGGGGTGAGCCAACGCTGGATGTCGTGAAAATGATACCCGAAGGACTCAGACCCTCGCTGACCTTTGCGCTGGCTCGTGCGTTCAAGGATCTTACTGATGTAACGCATCGTCAGATAGCTTGTTCGCCCATCGGAAAAGATCAAAGGGATATCGATATAGAGGTGTTTCCGCATACACCGGATAATTCTGCTGCGACACAGTACGCTCTGGTCGTTCTGTCACACAGTAAATCCCGACCTGCCAGTACCGATGAACAACCTGCTGCTGATGAGAATCAAGTCGAAGAACTTCGTTTTGAACTGAACGAAACAAAAAAGGCCTTGCAGTCTGCCATCAATGACCTTGAAACCCTGGATGATGAACAGCGATCAATCAATGAGCAGTTATCAGCTGCCAATGAAGAACTTCAAAGCACCAATGAAGAGCTGCAGTCAGTCAACGAAGAGCTCTACACGGTAAACTTCGAGTATCAGACGAAGATTCATGAGTTGTCCGACTTGAATCAGGATCTGGACAATTTACTCGATAGTACAAACCTGGGCGTCATATTTCTGGATTCAGATCTGTGCATACGCCGGTTCACGGAGGTTGCAACCAAGACTCTCAATCTTCTTCCTGCGGATATTGGTCGACCCTTTGTCGATCTGGCTCACAAACTGAATTATAAAGGACTGACCGATGACATGCGACGCGTACTATCGATTGGCAAATCAATTAACCGTGAGATTACGCGCGCTGATGCTGATTCACTGAATGTTGGCATACATCCCTATCGCGCCAACAGTGGTTTGGCACAAGGTGTACTTGTCATGTTTCGTGAGTATTCGACGATGTCGACTGATGATATGGATCCGTCAAGCCTTGATATGGCCTAGCATCAAGGCCAGCGTCGAACGCTAATAGCGCAGTAATGCTCTCAGCCGGTTCGGCACGAGACATCATGAATCCCTGAATGGCATCACAATGATGTTGTTCCAGAAATTCCAGCTGCTCCTGACACTCAATACCTTCTGATACAACCTGTAAACCCAGCTCATGTGCCATCACGATAATCGACTTTATCAATGGTTTCATGTGAACGGATGATTCCATCTCACCGATAAACATACGGTCAATCTTCAAGCGTGACACCGGCAGATGGGCCAGACGACCCAGTGAGGAATGACCAGTACCGAAATCATCGATACTCAGCACGTGACCTTTGCTTTTGAGCGCCTGTAGTGATTGCCGGCACTGTGCGTGATCGATCATGATTGCAGTCTCAGTAATTTCGATCTCTATGGCTATGGGCGGTAATTCATGGCGAGCCAGCGTATCGCGGACGCGCATGGCATAGTCCTGCCTGATCAGTTGCCGGCTTGATACATTGATGGCTATGGGAACATGGATGCCCATCAGATTCCAGGCCCTCGCTTGATGACAAGCCGTATCCAATACCCATTGACCAATACTGATGATTTGATCAGTTTTTTCAGCAAGAGGTATAAACTCGGAAGGTGCAACTGCACCCAGTGTTGGATGTTGCCAACGTAACAAAGCCTCTACCGAGATAACCTTCAACGATGCAATGTCATATATGGGCTGGTAATGCAACGATAGCTGATCGTCTCGAATGGCATGCACTAAACTGGTTTCCAGCATAGACTGTCTATCACTGACCTCCAGTGACTCTCGGGTAAACATGACGACTCGATCTCGTCCCGCCTTTTTAGCCTGGTACATGGCAGCGTCAGCGCCTTTCACCAGATCATCAATCTTCAGAGCATGATCAGGATACAGACTGATGCCGATGCTGCTGCTCACACTAGCCATACTATCGCCAAATTCGAAAGGTTCTCTGATTTGACGTGCGATGGACTCGGCGTAAGCAACAATATCCTCGGTACCCGCTGGATTATCCATGAGTACCGTGAATTCATCACCACCCAGTCTGGCCATACTGTCACCCGTACGAAGTAACGAAGTTACCCGGGCGGCAACCTCTTTAAGTACCGTGTCGCCAGCAGAATGCCCGAGACTATCGTTTATCGGTTTGAACCCATCCAGATCGAAATAGATAATACCAACTTTGCCATTAGCCTGACTTCTGTGACTGATCAGCGCCTGAAGATTGTCACGAAAGAGAGTGCGATTCGGCAACTTGGTCAACGGGTCATGATGCGCCATCTCCTCAAGAAAGTCTTTGGCGTTACGCAGCAACTTCTCATTATTCAATTGCTGACTGATATCAACGATCATCACCTGGTAACTGGTTTCTTGCGATTTTCTGCTTCGAATCGCACTGGTCACCAGTTGTACCGGGCGAATGTCACCATTGGGTAGTTTTATGTCAGCCACCCATGTCTGCGATAGATGGGAGTCAGATACTGAAATCAGATGCTCACGTAACCGTAGTTGATCTTCAGCCGACAGGCAGGCTGAAAATGGCGTATTGATTAGCCGGGAACCTGACACCTGCATAAGATGAATAGCCGCCAGATTCACATTGTCAATAATACCGTCAGATTTCAGAGAAACATAACCGACAGGTGCAAGATCAAACAGTTCTCGGTAACGAGTGTCCTTGCTTCGCTGCTCGTTGTAGAGCGCTCTGAACTCATCGCATTGAATCTGCAGCACTGAGATAGACTCGCTCTGCGCGATCAGCTGGTCAGTCAGATCATGTTCCCGCAACTCGAGTTCTGATTTTTCGCTTTGCAGGACTTGAATCCGTTCACACAACTCGTCCAACCCATTGATTCTCTCGCGGCCTGATGAAGCAACATCGACATGATTTATAGTGTTTACAACCTGATGTTTTGATTTGTTTGCCATCGATAGAGTTGTATGAAATTTGGTGTTTGACAGTCGTGCCAAACAATTAGCAAGGACTATGCTTTTTTGTGAATTTTGAAACCTAATTCACAATTTAGAGGCTAAAACAAACTCAGGCTTGCATCTGGAAGGGTTACTTTCGAGATTATGCGCAGTAACAATGCCGTTTACTTGAATTGACACACGGCTGGCTACGCCTCTTGAAGAGGACCTGCGTCAATTCCGCGAGATAAACACCATCTGGCAACGTCAAAATTGGGGCACGTCTTGTCGGTGTAACTGAAGTCACGATGACCACAGATACTCGCTTGGGGATATTCACGTACCCATCGCCTCAGCACCACCTCAAGTGAGTCAAACTGTGCATCACTAAACTCGGTGCGGCCGATCAGACATACCCCCAGACTGATCTCGTTGTGTCCATAAACGTGTGCACCCTGCCAGTAGTCGGGCCTGGCAGCTTCAATGTCACCACTGCGAGTGATCACGCGGTGATAACCCACCCCATGCCAACCAAAACCCAGATGCATCTGATGAATCTGGCGCGCGCCAATAGGATCATCATCAGGCGTATCGGAACAGTGTACAACCAGATAACGTATGGCCGAAGCATCGAGTAAAGACATGGGCTGCTCAGCGCTGTTTGTATTGTGTCGGACAATAGGCGCGTGTCACGCCTGCAGGGCGCTTGGCTGCGTGTTTGGTTTTCCTGTTACTGACGCGTTCACGCCATAGCCGGAACGATCCTGGCTTCATCTCCCTTCGCATCAGTGTGATCACCTGCTGTTCACTGATGCCGAAGCTGGCTTTTATGGCATCAAAAGGTGTCCGGTCTTCCCAAGCCATCTCGATAATACGAGATAACTCACTCTCAGAAAACGAAGGTAGACGTCGACTCATGGAATAAGGCAGATTTACGTAGTTAGCTTAACAATAACACTCTGTTACGGTTGCAGTACACTAGCTGTCAAGACTGGGAAAATGCATGAATTCAAGGCTTATTCCGAAGCTGTTGAGCAAGCGAGAAATCGCCTGTGAAGGATTGCCAGATGTCATTATCGCGATATCACCCTGTTGTAAGGCCGTGTCGTCTACCACGGGCGAATCGGCCGCTTTCAGAAGCCTTCGTGCCTGTTGAGCAACAGCATTTGCCGGGTCAAGCCAGTCTACCGGCCACGGTGCAAGCTTGCGCATCTCGTTTACCAGAAAGGGATAGTGCGTGCAGCCTAGTGTGACTATGTCAGTTTTTCGATGCTGCCTCTGAACAAAACAGGGACGAATCTCTTCTCTTAGCAGCTGTGTATCGATATCTCTGAGTTGCATGTGCTCCTCGGCCATACGTGCAAGCGAGGTAGCACCCACAAGTTTGACTTCACACTTGCCGGCAAACTGTTTTATGAGGTTCAGGGTGTAGGGGCGACTGACCGTTCCAGGCGTTGCCAGAACAGTAACCAGACCTGACGCGGTGCGCTCAGCTGCTGGCTTGATCGCAGGCACGATTCCGACAAACGGTATGCTGAAACGCTCCCGCAACGCCGGCATGATTAACGTTGAGGCAGTGTTACATGCCACGATAGCCAAGCGAGGCCTGAACCTCTCAAGTAGGCTGTGAAACAGGCCCACCATGCGCTCTGCCAGTGCCGTCTCTTCCCAGTCACCGTACGGAAAACCAGCATCGTCTCCAACATACACAAACCGCTCTTCGTGCATCAGCAGTCGTGCTTCGCGCAATACTGACAGCCCACCGATACCCGAATCAAACACCAGAATGGTCATTTGTTACGACAATCCATAATCCGTCAAACCTTCAACCAACCGGCCGATATTATGACGGGTTTATTCACTACTGTGGAATATGCTCATTGGGCAACACGGCTACACCCCAGGGATAACGGCCCACTTTAATGGTTTTCTCAGCCTTCAAGCTGGCCACATCAACCACTGTCACATCCCCGGAGACGCCGTTTGTGGTGTACAGCTTGTCCTCTTCTGGTGTCAGCACCATATGCCATACGCGCCGCCCTACCAGAATGTACTCGATTACCTCAAGCGTGGCACGCTTCACAACAGCAACATGGTTGGATGGTCCAAGAGCAATAAATGCCAGTTTCCCATCTGTGGTCAGCTCCATGCCAACGGGCTGAATGCGATCTTTTGAGATACCGGGAATCTGGAAATTGATGACATTCTTGATTTCCTTTGTTTGGGTATCAATGACCGATACCGTGCCGCCAATTTCAGATGAAACCCATAGCTCGCTGTCATCCAGGGTAAACTCTGCGTCTCGTGGACGTTGATCAACCAGTGTATTGGCAACAATCTGTTGCTGCTCAGTGTCAATCCAGTGCGCCATATTGGAGGTTTCGGACGTTACTATTGCGTACTTGCCATCATGACTGACCGCCATACCCTCGGGTTCGACTCCGACATCTATCTGGGCAACCACCTGCCGGGTTTCGATATCAACCACGGTGGCAATTGCGTCATCCTCGTTGGCAATATAAAGATGCCTGTTATCGGGATGTAATGCAAATTGCTCCGGATCCTCGCCACTGGGTAACTCAAACAGAATGCTGTTGTCAGCAATGCTCATGACCTGCACAGTGTCAGAATCTGACGCGCAAATAAACAGGCGGGTAAAGTCATGACTGATTGTCACACCTCGCGGTCGTTCCCCCACACCAAGCGTTTTGATAACCTCGTTGGTGGTGGAATCGATGATGGAAATAGTGTCGTCTTTTTCATTCGTCACATAGAGCCAGTGTGCTGACGCTTGAGTGACTGGCAAGACAGTTGTCATTGCCAGCAGACAAAAAGAGGCGGCTGTACGATGTGTAGTGAGTGTTTTCATGAATGATTTACGGTAACGAGTATTTATAGTCCAGGATTCGAAAAAACCCCGGAAGGTCCGTGTTAGCTTATGCGTGCTGTAATGCTGCATGCATTGCAGGCTTATCGGAATTTGCTTCGCAGGCTGCTCCTGTGCCAGGGACGCATCTGCCTGAATTCGCCATGCTGCGCATCAGAAGTCAAATGCTTCACACTGTGACTCTGCCTGGTCGGTACCCAGAGTATCCAACTCAGTAACGGGATGCAGAAACCCTTCTACAGGTGCACTGGCCACCACTGCATCGGCGTGCACCAGCTGCACCGGCTGGCGTAGTTGACCGTTCCAGCGACGATAACTCAAAGGCGCACCCTTGAAACCTGCAAGCTCAAAATCTGCCGAAAAAAGGTAGTCTCTCAACACCTGTGTATCAACTGAATTGGTACGTGTGACAGCTTCACCAATTGAGCGTACTGCTGCCCAGTTAGCGTAATCAACGGACGTCATGTCGCGATCAGCCAATTTGCCAAATCGCGATTGCAACTGAGCCGCACCCCATTGTTCGATAACAGCCGACCAACCCACTGGGGTCAGCCCTGCACTACCAGCTACGGGCCGTGGTAGCCAGGTGTTATACAGAATGTACTGGGAAAAATCACGATCTTCATCGGCAACAATGACGGCATCGTAGTCTCTGGCCTGAGTAAAAACCGGCACTTCCCTGGACGCATTACGCCGCATATCAGCATCCTCGATCCATGTCTTGTCTTCGACAATCTCAAGACCAAACTTTTGCATTGAGCGGCGTATAGAACTTGCCATGGCCTTGTCGCCATCTCGATTGCCTTCGATAACGAAGATTTCCCGCCATCTGCGATAGGTGAAAAACTGCGCCAATGCATCGCTGAGCATGCCACGTGAAGGTATGGTGTGCAAAAGGTTGGCATGACAATCCGCGTTACGCAGCTCGTTGTCCGGTGCTCGAGCATTGAACAACAGATCATCCTGAGCCTCATCAAGCGCGGCTACCTGCTTGAGAAGTTCCAAAGACAGATTAAGCACCACCAGCCGGGGCCCTGTAGCCAGAGCCTTGCGAATTTGCTCTTGCGCATCGTCTGCAGCATGTCCCGGTTCAAAAACCAGCGTCTCCAGTGCGTAGTTCTGGCCAAGAAACCTGCCGGTGGTATTGTTATCATCGATGCCAAGGTTTGCACCCTGGAGCCCTTCGTCTTCTGGCCAGCTGACCAGATTGGACAATACCGGAGGCCTCTCCATGCGTTGGTCTACAAAAAGAACATCGACATCGATAGCATCTTGCGCATGGGCATGCAAAGAACTGAATACCAATAATGCTCCGGCAATCCACCGCCGAAATGTCAATAACATCAGGCGCAACTCACGTCGGTTAACGATTGTTTTACAGCCGGCATTGATTGGGGATTCCAGCTTCAAAATCACGTTTCCTGACACAATTTGCGCTGCTTAGACTAGCGTGTAGCCAATGGTATGAAAATAGGACTTAGGGCGAACACACGGGTCAACGTTACCGCGAGTTTCTGTCATCACCACTCAACCGCTTGTATACCGTCAACCGCCTATGAAAGACATCTCAACCTTGGGGCGCAACACAGCTACCTGTGTGCGAGTTTCAGAATAGCGATCTGTACGCAGTGACCATAACTTACGCAGGGCATCACGTACATTTTGAGTCCCTGCCTCACGCAGCACAGGACGCAGATCATGCCCGCTACTGGCAAACAGGCAGGTATAGATACTGCCAGTAGCACTGAGCCGCGCACGCGAACAATCACCGCAAAATGGCTCTGATACCGACGAGATAATGCCAATCTCCCCACCGCCATCACGATATTTCCAGCGTTTGGCCACCTCGCCGCGGTAATTGGCCTCAACCGGTTGTATCGGCAATACTTCACCAATTCGTTCCGCAATCTGCGCACTAGTAATGACGTGTGACAGATCCCATGCGTTGCTATTGCCTACATCCATGAATTCAATGAAACGCAGGATGCTGTCTGAACCGTGGAAGTATTGCGCCATGGGCACGATGGAATGATCATTAAGTCCCTTCTTCACTACCATGTTGACTTTTGTTCCGCTGAATCCTGCGGCACTGGCGTTTTCGATTCCATCAAGAACGCTTTGAACAGTCACATCAACATCATTAACCGCTTTGAATGTGTCATCGTCCATGGCGTCCAGACTGACTGTGATGCGTTGCAGCCCGGCATCGCGTAACGCGCGTGCCCGCGACTGAGTCAGCAATGAACCGTTGGTGGTCATACTGATATCCCCAATGCCGGGCACCTGGCGGATCTGACTGATCAACACTTCCAGATCACGACGCAGCAAAGGCTCACCACCGGTAAGACGTATCTTGGTTACGCCCAGTTCCGCTGCGGCTTGTACTACGCGCTCGATCTCTTCAAAGCTTAATAACTCGGCTTTGGGCAGGAACCGATAGTCCTTATCGAAAACCTCCTTCGGCATGCAGTACACACAGCGAAAATTGCAGCGATCGGTTACCGATATTCGCAGATCACGTAGCGGCCTGAACAATCGATCAGTTACTGCTGCAGATGTTGCCATCAGCCGCCTCCTCGTTGAAAGTGGAGGTCGAAATGTGCCTTGAACGCCATCTGCTGCTCCTCGCTAACACCCTGAAAGCGGAAAGAGACCTCCGCAAATGGTATCCGCAACAACGCGATCTTTCTCTCTTGCTGATGGCCCAGATGGATGTACACCTGACCGTTGTGCACCTTGGCAGTGACGCTATCACCGTCGCGTTGATAGCCATGCTCACCCATAGCCTTGGGCAGAAGACGCCAGAAATCATCATGCGTCAGACCCATCTCGCGGCTGTACTCGATAATGTTTTCGTTCGTTGCTAGGCTCATGACGACTTATCCGGTTTCAGCATCAGTCAATGGCATATGTACGCGCCATCTGATTGTTCCTGCAAGCTGTTGCGTGTTCAACCTCCAGCAACCGGTGGCCAGATGGCAAGCACATCGTTTTCCTTCAGAATCCGAGCCTGATCCCGGTCAGCCTCGCAGTAGAACACACCATTGACCAGCACCAGATGAGCGAGTTCCCTGGGAACTTTAAACTGATCGATAATATCGTTCATCGAGGTTTCTTCCGGAACCTCAATGACCACACTGTTCTTGACAGCACCCGCAGGCAGCAAATGCTGAAGCGTTGCAAAGAGTTTGAGGGTGATTTTCATGTCGTAGCTGCCAATCGAATCTGTCTAGGCCGGCCCCATCGCAACATGCTGCGCCTGAGCGCTGGCCAGATAGGCCTCTGATATCCGATTGGGCTCTTCGATGAGTTTGTCTTTCCAATCGCCCAGATGTGCGCCCGTCTGAATCAGGCCACGCATAACACCCACATGCTGTGTCATCCCAAGACTGCTGGCGCCCACCAGTACATCGTCCTTGAACTGCAGATTCAGGTACTTGAAATTATCGACATCCGACATTTCTGCCTCTTCTCCGCCGTCTACCCCCATCCACATGCCGAATGACGTCGAAATCAGGCCAACGGTGTCCAGCACGTTCATATTCAGATTTCCGGGATGTGGCGTACGCTTGCCAAAAACCATGTTATTGGCCGCGAGCTTGCCATGCTCTACAGCGGTGGGCTGAATGGCCTGCACGTAGTAGTCACCGGTAGAAAGATCGCGACCTTGTGCCACATCGCCGGCTGCAAACACATCAGCAACACTGCTCTGCATGTAATCGTCCACCACGATACCCATGTCGACTTCAATACCGCTGCCCTCCAGAAACGCTGTGTTCGAGCGTACACCTGTGGCACAGATGACCACATCTGCTGGCAGATTCTGGCCATCTTCCGTGCTGACAGTCAGTGCGTTTTCTCCGGTGCCGACATCAATTCTCGACACCTTGGTGGAGGTAAGGACCTTGATGCCCTTGTTGACGCACCAGTCCTTGATCATGGTACCCATGACCTCATTGGTCATTCTGGATACCATGCGGTTTTCCATCTCGATAACGGTCAGATCGACACCCCGAGCGGCCAGTGCTTCAAGGATGATGCAGCCGATGAAGCCTGCACCCATCAGGATGACTTTTGATCCGGGCTTGGTTGATTGGACGATCTTGTGCGAGTCAGCTAATGACCAGCAATTGAAGATGTTATCCAGATCGATGCCGGGGATGGGTGGTCGGGTAGCGGTAGCTCCAGTAGCGACAAGCAATTTGTCATAACTCAATGTGTCGCCGTCAAGTAACTTTATCACCTTGGCGCTGGTGTCAACCGAGCTGGCCCTGCCGTGCTTCAGCGTGATGTTCAGATCTTGAAAATGGCCTGAATTCTTGCGTAAATATGTGCCTTCCGCTTCGATATTGCCCACTAGATAGTACGGTAATGCCATGCGTGAATAGGGGGGTACGTCCTCAGCAACCAACATCGTAATCTGACTGACCGGGTCGTACTTTCTCAGATGCTCTGCGGCGTTCACGCCTGCGGGGCCTGCGCCAATAATCACGTAATGCATATCGATTCTCTGTTAAATGAGACAGTTACACGCAACTCTGCTTCGACTGAGTAAGATACGTGCCTGAAGAGCAACAGTAAAGAGTCTCGGCGTCGGAATAGTCGCGCAAACAACTCGGGCGCAGTCTCGCTGCGCCCGAGGTGGATAATTTTTGGTTGTGCACGCCCGGATTCGAGTGGCAACACATCGTATCAAACCACCTGGAAATTAAGCACATGCCAGACGCCCCTGCAAAAAGGGACGTCTGGTGGTGGCGCCGTCTAGCCAGGCAAGGCCCATTTTTGACGCGTTTCGTCAGTCATGGCACCCTCTGCAGAGTAGCCACGCAGCTGATAGTACTCGGGAAGCATTTTGTCCAGTTCATTGACCCGGCCTTTGGCAGGACCTGAATTGGCAGATTCCTTCAGCAATCTTGCAGGCAAGGTGTCATCAGCACCCGTGATTCCGGCTTTCTGGTTGAAGTCTTTCTCCAGATTCCAGATTCGCTCACCCACTTCCATCATGCGCTCGGTAGACCAGTCCCCTTCGCAAGCAGCATCAACCTGCGGAGCGATGTCATCCATAGTCCACGCAAACGTGGTGAATACGCATAGCCCGGCTGAATCAACGGCCGCTGTTGCATCCTGAAATGCCTTGACAAGCCCGGCCTTCCCGCCAGATTCCAGTGGGTCAGTCTTTTCCGGAATACCCAGAATCTCGGACGCCACTGTGTATCCACGCAAGTGGCAGGCCCCGCGATTAGCCGTTGCGTACGCCAGACCCATGCCTTGAATCCCGCGTGGATCGTAAGCTGGAAATTCCTGGCCCTTGACCGTCATGGAGAACTCAGGCTTGCCGTACTTTTCACACAATCGCTTGGAACCCAACCCTAGGTCTACGCCAAAACCTTCACCCTTGGCTGTAACTTCAGCCGCCCAGCACAGCGCCTCTGCAGAGCCAAATTTCAACTCAACACCGCCCGTCTGTTCCGTTGTTATCGCACCGGATTCGAACAGTTCCATGGCAGCGGCCACCGTAGAGCCAAAAGAGATTGGATCCATGCCGTCTTCGTTACACAGAAAGTTAACGTAGGTGAGCGCATCGATGTCATCGACGCCCGTGTCCGGACCCAGTGCCCATGCCGCTTCGTATTCAAGGCCGCCTGAGTTGATCCAGTACTCGGGCTTGTCCTTTACCGAAAAGTGAGTGCGATCTATTGTCGATATCCGTCCACAAGCAATGGTGCATGAATAGCAGGCACCGTTGGTTGTCAGGTTTGGCTTACCGTCAGACTTGCGCGGCTCGTGCATGGCTTCGCCGCCCACATTCGATGCGCCTTCAAATTGCGTCTCGCGCATGTTGCGAGTGGGCAGCGCACCAACCTCGTTGATCACGTTCATCAGCACTTGGGTACCGTACGCAGGCAGACCCTGCCCTGTAACAGCGTTGTCGGCCAACACTTGCTTGGCCTCTTTTGTGACCTGCAGAAAACGCTTGGGATCCTCAATGCCGCCAAGACCTTTGGTACCACGAACAATGACAGCCTTGAGATTCTTGGACGCCATGACAGTACCGACTCCCGAGCGTCCTGCTGCGCGATGCAGGTCGTTGACAATCGCAGAGTACAGGCAACCTTCTTCTGCAGAGCGGCCAACACAGGCGATCTTGATTTGAGGGTCCTGATGCTTCTTACGCAACATCTTGTCAGCCTCCCAGACCGACTTGCCCCACAGATCGTCAGCAGGCATCAGCGTGGCAACATCGTCTTCGATGCTCAGGTACACGGGCGATGCAGCCTTACCTTCAAAGATAATCATGTCCCAACCTGCGAACTTCAGCTCGGCGCCAAAAAATCCACCGGAGTTGGAACACGCTACGGTGCCGGTTAGCGGGCTCTTGCAAACCACCGAGTAGCGTCCACCCGTTGATGCAATGGTCCCGGTCAACGGACCGGTTGTCATGATCATCTTGTTCTCAGGCCCTAGCGCATCGCAGGCCGGATCAATTTCGTCCACCAGATAACGAGTAGCCAGACCTCGCTGCCCCAGATAGTCATGGGCCCACTGCATGTTGAGTGCTTCCTCGGTAACCGAGCCGCTCGTCAGGTTTACTCGTAAAAATTTTCTAGTCCAGCTCATAGTCTGTTATCTCCTCAAGCGCCTGCATTGTCAGTCTTTGATGCCCAGGCTCGCATCTTGTCGAGGCCTGTCGCATTCGCATCTACATACGTGATGGCCTGCGTGGGGCAGGCACTGACGCATTCGGGATCGCCGCCGCACAAATCGCATTTGACGACCTTCCCGGTAGAGGTGTTGTAATTGATGGTCCCGAACGGACACGCAATGGTGCAGACCTTACACCCAACGCATACGTCGGAAAGAACGTCTTTAGATCCATTGCTCGGGTTGAGAACGATGGCGTCTACAGGGCAGGCCTGCATGCACCAGGCCTCGTCGCACTGAGTGCAGGTGTACGGTACAAACCGCCCTTCATCATGAAAATTGAATACCTTGATGCGAGACTTGGCAGGGTTGACCATGCCTTCATTAACCAGTGAACAAGCCGACTCGCACTGCAGGCACCCAGTGCATTTGGCCGGATCGATGTGCAGGGATTTCTGCATTCTTGAATATCTCCGTGTGGTGTTTTCGTAGAAGGCAGCGGATAATTCCCCACCTGACGTAAGGATACTGCTTGACGCACAGCCTATCAACTATGACGTGTAAGAAACGGATAATCGGATGTTTTGTGTTACTGCTGCGTTAAATAACGACACTAAATGCGTTTATTTGCAATTCCCACCAATTTACTCAACTTTAATGAACACGCCATGAGAGGTCTTGTGTCTCTGGCGATCGCCTATGTGCTGTCGCAGTTCTACCGATCCTTTCTAGCCGTGCTTACCCCTCAGCTTATCAATGATATCGGCGCTGACAAGGCAGATCTTTCGCTGGCTTCCGGCATCTGGTTTATCAGTTTTGCATTGATGCAGTTTGTTGTGGGTGTTGGCCTCGACAAGTTTGGGCCAAGGAGAACTACCACCGTGATTTTTGGCGTTGGTGCTACCAGCGGCGCGCTGATCTTCGCTACTGCCCAGTCGCCGGTCGCCATCATCGTGGCGATGTGCCTGTTTGGCATTGGCTGCTCACCGGTTCTAATGGCGTCGTTATTCATCTTTGCACGACGATTTGCCGACAGCCGGTTTGCCGTAATGACGTCGTCTCTGGTCGCTTTTGGCAATGTGGGCAATGTGATCGGCTCAAGCCCTCTGGCAACCGCTGTTGATGTCTTCGGCTGGCGCGCCGTCATGGTGGCACTTGCAGCGCTTTCGTTCACCGTGGCGCTGACCATTTTTACAACCGTGCGCGATCCGGAAGTGGCGGCGGTAAAAAGCGATGGCCTGAAGGGCTACATCACTTTGCTGAAAACGCCTGTGCTCTGGGCCATCATGGTCATGACGTTACTGTGTTACGCACCAGTTGCCGGTATTCGTGGGCTCTGGGCAGGCCCGTATCTGAATGATCTCTATCAAGCCAGCGGGCAGCTCATTGGTGTTGTCACTTTGTACATGGCTATTGCCATGATCATTGGCAGTTTGATCTACGGCCCTCTGGACAAGCTTTTCAACACCCGCAAATGGGTGATCTTCTGTGGCAACTCGATCGTCCTGCTGGCATTACTTGCGTTAGCGTGGAATCCGCTGCACGGTGTGAATGTCGCAACCTGGTTGTTGGTGGCCATCGGCGTGTGTGGCACCAGCTATGGGGTGTTGATGGCGCACGGACGTTCTTTCCTGCCGGCACATCTAGTAGTCCGTCAACCCGAAATATTAGGATTCAGAGTTCACCAGCCGCCGCCC
>CAYGSW010000129.1:0-16149 GCA_964352535.1 uncultured Granulosicoccaceae bacterium
TCGTCGGGCTCTTGATACCCGACGATGTTCTTCTGGCAATGCTCTACCACTTCGCCGCGACTAAACTTTCAGCTTTAGCTATCTTTGGGAATCGGCCTGAACAAGTAGTTTTACAGACGAGCCCGATCAAACCGCAATAGGCGCCGAAATAGAAGGATCAGCCTCATACCCTTCCAGCGTGAAGTCATCAAACGTAAACGCAAATAACTCGTTTATGGACGAGTTTATTTTCATCACTGGCAATGACTTCGGTGTGCGAGCCAGCTGCGTCTTAACCTGATCAAAATGATTGCTGTAAATATGTGCATCACCCAGCGTGTGTACAAACTCGCCTACCTCTAATTCACAAACCTGCGCCACCATCATCGTTAACAAAGCATACGAAGCTATATTAAACGGCACCCCCAAAAACACATCCGCACTCCGTTGATACAACTGACAACTCAGTTTTCCATCCGCCACATAAAACTGAAACAAACAATGGCACGGTGGCAATTTCATGTTGTCTATTTCGGCAACATTCCACGCACTGACAACATGCCGTCTTGAATCCGGATTGTTTTTTATCTGCTCAAGCAGCTGAGTTATCTGATCAATATGCCGCCCGTCTGGCGTTGGCCAGCTGCGCCACTGACTGCCATACACCGGTCCAAGATCACCGTTCTCATCGGCCCACTCATCCCAGATGCGCACACCATTGGCTTTGAGATACGCAATATTGGTATCACCTGCCAGAAACCAGAGCAGCTCATAAATGATGGACTTCAGATGCAGCTTCTTGGTCGTCAGCACCGGGAAGCCTCTAGCCAGATCAAAGCGCATCTGATAACCAAAGACAGATCGCGTACCTGTACCGGTTCTATCACCCTTGTCCACACCGTTATCCATGATGTGCTGAAGTAGCGTCAGATAGGTTTGCATGAAGTCTCCCTCACAGTAATCGCTCGGCTCGATCTACTCACCTGCGTTTTTCAGGCTCTGGCATGTTGTACGCCACATACAACAAGAACAGCCCCACCAGGATCATCGGGAACGATAACAACTGTCCCATCGTTAACCAGTCAAACGCGATAAACCCAAGATCACTATCCGGCTGCCTGACAAATTCAATGAAGAAACGGTAGATCCCGTAGGCAATAACAAACACCCCTGACACCGCTTTGGCCGGTCTGGGCTTCGATGAAAAAAACCAGACAATGAGAAATAACAGCACACCTTCGCAAAAGAACTGATAAAGCTGATTAGGGTGGCGCGGTTCAGGACCTGCATGTGGGAACACCATTCCCCACGGCACATCGGTGACACGACCATAAAGCTCGCCATTGATAAAATTACCGATACGGCCTGCGCCCAGACCTATGGGGAATGCTGGCGCAAAGAAATCAGCGACCTGAAAAAAGCTTCGTTTCGTGTGGCGTGCATACAGCCAGAACGCAACCAGAACACCGAGGAAGCCACCGTGAAAAGACATACCTCTAAAGCCATAGGGACTGAAAGGATTCAACGCTTGCAGTGGCTGTGTAAACAGAAGCTCGGTCTGGTAGAACAGCAACGAGCCTAACTTGCCGCCCGCGATAACACCAATGACAATGTAAAAAACCGCATCGCCGATCTCATCCGGATTCCAGCCGGAACCCGGCTTTGATGCCCGGTGCTTGGCCAGCCACCAACCTGCCGTGAAAGCCACCAGGTAGGTTATCCCGTACCAATGTACCGTCAACGGGCCGAGACTCAAGGCGACCGGATTGATATCAGGGTATTGCAGCATTGGCTGGATTTTTACCTACTCAAGTGGCCAAGGATTATAGCTTGATTCGATACATCAACGTCAGGCAGTTGCAAGCTGCCCTACGCCACTCGAACGCTCAATTTGAACCATTCACGTTGATCTGACAGAACCTGACTTAGACCACTCTGGCTATGGCACCTGTCAGGTACAGCGTTTCCGGCATAGCAACGTTGACAGGATGGTCAGCGCCTTGCTGCAGCGGTGCCAGTATCTGCAAGCCCAGACTTTCCCTGGGCATCGACTTGCGCATCTGCTGTAGCAGATCATCATGACTGAATGCCTGTGAGCAGGATGCGCTGAGAATGATGCCACCCGGTGTCAGCAAGCGCATAGCCAGACGGTTGTTCAGCGCATAGTGCCTGACGCCTGCCTCTTTATCTTTGCGTCGCTTGATGAATGCCGGCGGGTCAAGCACAACTACATCGAAGCGCTCACCTTCTGTGTACATCGTACGCATAGCTTCCACGGCATCAGCACACTGTGCGCTGAATCTGTCTTCACACGCATTGAGTCTGGCGTTGTGGACCGCAGCCTCTACAGCATTCTCAGACACATCGATGCCTACCACTTCTTTGGCTCCCATACTGGCCGCACACAGGCCAAAACCACCCACGTAGGTGTACATATCCAGCACGCGCTTGTTTTTCACCCACGGTGCCAGGGCAGCACGACTGTCGCGGTGATCATAGAACCAGCCGGTTTTTTGTGAAATCTCGGCAGGTACTTCGAATTTCAAGCCGTTTTCCTGAATCGGCAAAACATCAACTGCCTGGCCCACCACCCACTCACGATACAGCGGCAATTTTTCCAGCTCTCGCACAGGGGCATCGTTTCGCAAAAAGATGGACGTTGCGCCACAAAGCTGCTGCAGGGCATCAACGATGTCATCACGAAAGCGTTCCATCCCGGCCGTCGTGATCTGTACAACCAGCACATCAGCATAGCGATCCACTGTCAGTCCCGGCAGAAAATCGCCTTCGCTGTGAATGAGCCGGTAAAAAGGATCGGGATAACGGTATGAACGAAGCTCAAGCGCTTTGCTCACCCTTCCACGAAGGGTTGTTGCGGTAAACGGATGGTTTGCCCGACGACTGGTAACGCGTGCTGCGATTAACGAGTGCGGGTTGACAAAGGCGTGGGCCAGAAACTTTCCGTTGGCAGTCTCCAGTGTGACCGCCATGCCGGGATCAAGATTTTTCAGCGGTGTTACGTCGGTGTCTATCTCGTTGGAGAACACCCAGTCGTGGCCTGATTGAACTCGCCGTTCTTCACGCTTCTTGAGCCGAAGCGCGCTCATGCTGGCATCCTGACGGAGACACGACTATCGTCAGTGGCGATGCTGGCAAGGTTACTTCTGCAGGGCTGCCAGTATCTGATCCTCAAGCTCAGCGCGGATAGCGATGATTTCGCCAAGACGTGAAAGGTCTTTTTCAAGCAGTTCGGATTCTTCAGGTGTACCAGTAAGGTCATCGTATTTATCGTTAAAGTCGACAAGATAGTCGGTTGTCTCAGCGATAGCAGGATACACCTCTGCGGCCACCTCTTTGACAGCCTGTCGACGTTCATTGCCTTCCATGATGCGTTGATACACTTCAAAGTGTCCCATTGCCGTGTAATCCACCATGACCTGGCAGAATCCGAGCAACTTTTCAGCCTTGGGTTTGTGCACCTCAATGATGCGATTGTCAAACGAACTGATGCCTGCCAATTGACAGTAACTGGCCATAACCGCCTGCCGGAGTCTGATAAGTGACGCAATGGTGTTAACCAGCCTGGCCCGACGTTCAAAACCGGTGGATGTAGCAGATGCAGTGCTATCAGCGTTGGCAGTGGTCATTCACAAATCTCCGGCGAACCCATGAGAGGAAACTAACGTTAGTTGTGGTTGTACCGATGCAAGGATATTGCCACATATGTAACGATTGAATCACAACTGTAGAAAAAACACCAAAACTAGCCGTTAAGCGATGGGTTCATCGGTCGCACTGCAAACTGCTAAACGTCGTCAGCTGTCGAATCATCAAGACCAATCACGTGGTGAATAAAATCCGCCAGAGGCACATGGGTTTCGGAAATACACAGATGTGCCATGGAGATACCCGCCTCGTGCACGCTGTCTGGTGAGCCGCTGAGCAAGGGGTGCCACTTTGCCAGCGGCTTGTTTTCACTCAGCAGACGGTAGGCACAGGTTTCAGGCAACCACGACAACTTCTGCTCATCCAGAGGTTTGATGGTCAGACAATCGGGAACATGCCGGAAACGATCCAAATAGTCGGAGCAACGACAGCTTTCGGTATCCAGCAACTTGCAGGACACACGCGTGAAGTGAACATCACCGGTATCCTCGTCTTCCAGCTTGTGCAGGCAGCACCGCCCACACCCGTCACACAACGACTCCCACTCCAGGTCGCTCATCTGATCCAGCGACTTCAACTCCCAGAAGGGTTGCTCGGGCATATCAGTGCTCAGCTGCTGGAGCCATTGTGCGCGTGATAGGACACAATACGTTCAACCTCTGCGGAAGAGCCCATGAGCACTGGCACCCGTTGATGCAGGGAATCGGGTTGGATGTCCAGAATGCGCTGCGTACCTGTGTGCGCAAGGCCACCAGCCTGCTCAATTAGCATGCCCATAGGATTGGCCTCATACAACAGCCGTAATTTGCCTGCCTTGCCGTCAGCCTGTAAACGCGCATCCATGGGATAGAGGAAGACGCCGCCACGACATAGAATACGATGTATATCACCCACCATGGAGCCTGCCCAGCGCATATTGAAATTACGACCTCGCGGACCTTCCTTGCCAGCGTTACATTCGTCGATATAGCGCTTTTCCGGTGCTAGCCAATGCCGCGTGTAGGCAGAATTTATGGCGTACTCACTGGTGTCTGCAGGGACTTTGATATCAGGGTGAGTAAGGATGAATTCGCCGACACTGTTGTCCAGCGTAAACCCTGCCACGCCCTGCCCGGTTGTCAACACCAGCATGGAGGCTGAACTATAAAGACAGTATCCGGCACAGACCTGTTCTTGCCCGGCTTTGAGAAAGTCGTTATCAGTCGGCGCATCGGCGCTACTGTGCTTAGTAATGGAAAAAATGGTGCCTGTAGCACCGTTGACATCAATATTGCTCGAACCATCCAGAGGATCGAATGCCAACAGGTAATCCCCGCGCGGATACCGGGCAGGAATAGGGTAGTGATTATCCATCTCCTCAGATGCTATTGCTGCCAGCAGTCCAGATCGCTGCATGGCATCGATAAACACCTCATTGGCAATGATATCGAGCTTCTTTTGGTCTTCACCTTGCACGTTTTCCTGACCGGCTGCGCCCAGCACACCGGCCAGCTCTCCCAGCCTGACAAGATTGGAAAGCCGTTTGCACGCTGTCGCCACATCATTAAGCAATGCTGTGAATGCGCCGCGTGATTCTTTGTGCAGCCGTCCCTGCTCAATAATGTACTGCGTTAATGTTGTGCCCAGTTCGCTCATCAGATTTCCACCATGTCAAAGTCATCCTTGATAGCGCCACAGTCCGGGCAACACCAGTTCAAGGGTACGTCCTCCCAGCGAGTGCCGGCGGCAATGCCATCATCCGGCCAACCTTTGCTCTCATCGTAGATAAGTCCACACACGCTGCACAGGTATTTCTTGAATTCCAAGCTTCTTACCATTTTGATTGATACTTGCGCCTATTGTGGCATTTACAGAAGCAGCTTGGCGTAATAAGGTTCTTCGTTACTTTTCACTAAACCGTTATCCGGAGCACTCTGTGTCAGCGACTCTCACGCCCAACCAGCCCAATGCCGCCGCTCAACTGTTCGAGCGCGCCCAGAAAGTCATTCCTGGCGGCGTTAATTCGCCGGTGCGAGCTTTCGGCAGTGTTGGCGGTATTCCGCGTTTTATCTCTCAGGCCAGTGGTGCCTACATTTTTGATACCGAACAAAAGAAATACATTGATTACATTGGTTCCTGGGGTCCGATGCTGTTGGGCCATGCGCACCCGGAAGTCATCGCGGCGGTGCAGGTTGCAGCGGAGCACGGACTTAGCTTTGGTGCGCCTACAGAGCTTGAAGTGCAGATGGCGGAGCTGATCTGCAGCATCGTGCCATCCATCGAATCAGTGCGTATGTGCAGCTCCGGAACCGAGGCCACCATGAGCGCTATCCGGCTTGCACGCGGCTACACCGGGCGCGATGATATCCTCAAGTTTGAAGGCTGCTACCACGGACACTCTGATTCCCTGCTGGTCAAGGCAGGCTCTGGCGCTCTGACGCTTGGTGTTCCCAGTTCACCCGGAATTCCTGCAGACTTTGCAAAACACACATTAACGCTGCCGTTCAATGATGAAGCAGCGGTGCGTGCGCTGTTTGCCGAGCGTGGCGATGCGCTGGCGTGCATCATTGTCGAGCCCATTGCCGGCAACATGAACTTTGTCGAGCCCCTGCCCGGTTATCTTCAGACTCTGCGCGAGCTATGCACCCGGCACGGCACGGTTCTTATTTTCGATGAGGTCATGACAGGATTTCGTGTGGCATTGGGCGGCGCGCAGGAACGTTATGGTGTCACCCCGGATATCACTACATTGGGCAAGGTCATCGGTGGCGGCATGCCTGTGGGTGCCTTCGGTGGCAAGCAGGAAATCATGCAGCAAATTGCCCCTGCCGGTCCCATTTATCAGGCAGGCACATTATCAGGCAATCCCATCGCCATGAGCGCAGGCATCAAAACGCTCCAGTTGCTCAAAGCGCCTGGCTTTCATGATGATTTGCATGCCAAGACCGGCCGTCTGCTGGATGGGTTGAAAGGCGCTGCTGATGCTGCGGGCGTTCCATTCTGCGTGGCGCATGCTGGTGGCATGTTTGGTTTCTTCTTTTCAAAAGCCGAAAAAGTCACCTGCTTTGATGATGTCATGGCTTGCAATAATGATCACTTCAAGCAATTCTTTCATCACATGCTGGATGCAGGCGTCTATCTGGCACCGTCTGCCTTTGAAGCGGGCTTTTCCAGTGCTGCACACAGCGAAGATGATATTGCACAGACTATTGATGCGGCAAAAGATGCGTTCATCGCCATTGCGGCAAAGGGCTGAACCTGCCGTCCAGCCATTTGATCAGGCGTGAATGCGTTCAATCAGATCGATAGGTTAAGCAGGTCTGCAATGTGATGAGTGGTCGATGTATTGCCATGTGGTCAGGGCCGCGGAATATCTCTACGGCCATGATGCGTGCCTGGGAAAACAGATCTGACACCGTGGTGGTGGACGAGCCGTTCTATGCGCATTTTCTCTTACATACGGGCATGGACCATCCCATGAGTGAGCAGATCATCGCGCAGGGCAACACGGATTGGCGTTCGGTGGTTGAACAGATTTCCACACAGCCTGACACCGGCATTTTCTATCAGAAACACATCAGCACCCATTGGCTGGAACACTATTCAACAGACTGGCTGGTACAACTGACCAACGTGTTTCTGATTCGCGAACCCGATCCTGTTGTTGCTTCCTACTCGATCAAACGCGATGGTCTGACGGCCAGTGATCTGGGCTATACACAACAAGCCGCGTTGTTCGACCTCATTAGCAGCCAGACAGAACGGCCATTGGTGATCGACAGCCAACGATTTCTGGCCAACCCCGCATCACAGCTGAAACAGATGTGTCAGGCATTGCAGATTGATTTTGAGCAACGCATGCTCAGCTGGCCTGCAGGTTCCCGAGATACTGACGGACTCTGGGGTGCGCATTGGTATGATGCCGTTAACAGATCAACAGGCTTTGGCCCCGCCCGCAGCGAAGTGCCACAGCTTGATGAAAGACAACGCCGTATTGCTGATCTGTGCAGGCCCTACTATCAAGCGATGAAACAGTACGCAATCTAGTGTAGTGAAATCGCTAGATCAGAAGTACCATTTCAGACCCAGATTAACCGCTGAGACTTCTGAGAATCTGTCGTCGTCCAGCGTGTAGCGAATGTAGTCGGCTGACAGGTCCCAATACTCTGACAGTTGGGTCTCAAGACCGAATCCATAAGAAAATCCGCCTCTGTCATCTGAGAATTCGCCGCGGCCGATGGTTTGTGTGAGCTCTACACTTGCACCGCCTGCCATGGCAAACAGGGCACTGCGCTGACCAACGGGTAGATAGCCTTTCAAATACAGCCCAAAGTAGCCTGCACTGAACTCATCGAATGCGGCGGTTTTTTCATCAGAGCCACCACCAATATGGGCTTCCAGATCCAGCAAGTCAGCAACGCGTACGCCCATCCGCAGCCTTAATCCGCGAGGATTGATCTCGTCTTCAACAGAGCTGTTAACGTTGATTGAAGACCCATCGATACCGATGTAGCCATTGGCGTTTGCGCAAGCCGGGATCCAGGCAGCAAGCGTAGCGGCCATGACGGCAGCTGGCAAGGCGCGGTTAGACGTGTGCGACATGAGTTTCGTCCGTGGTGATACGTTAAACCCCACGTTATCCTGCTGTTGCTTAACGTTGTCTGAACCGATGCTCGTTAACTGACACTGGTGACCCGCAGCTTGTGAACTGATGCGCGTGAAACGTTAACTGGTGACCCGCAGCTAACGGCTCAAAGCCGGTAGTTCGCTGTGTACCGAACTAGTTCACCGTACTAATTCAATGACAGGCGAAGTCTGGCGATGCGCTGCCTGATCTGCAGACGTTTGGATGCGTTAGCGCTGATATCACTCTGCAGTGATGCAATATCGCTCAACAGCTTCTTGTCAGCGTGCACACCCAATCCTGACTGTCGGATACGCAAGCTGGTCAGTCGGCTCTGGTTATTGGCAGCCTGGTTTTCCAGCTTCAGTACATGTATCTCAAGACCGTCGATGTAGCTGGCCAGAAACGCAGGTTCCACATCTGTAGGACAAACCCCGTAGTACCGCCTGTCGTTGCTCCCCTCATAGAGCCCTACCTCAGGTACGCAGTAAGACTCCAGCCCCTGAGCATGACCCTCAGCGTAGAGTGAGGCATCGGGAACCACGCTGACTTTTCCACACGCCTTGGCATGGCGATCGAGTCGCGATAAAGGCGCACCCGCCCTGCCATCCTCGATGCCACGAACCAGCCAGTCTGCAGAGAGACATTCTTTCTTACTCATTGATGCACATCCGCTGAGTGCTACAAGGCAGGTCAGGAACAGTAACGTTGTTTTCATCGCTTGGATCGTTTGCCGGCAGGTGGCGAACACCCGGCAATAGCTGCCAGACTACTATTCAGCAGCCTCGGCGTACGCTTCGTAATCGTCCGGGTCCATGAGATCCTGAACATCTTCCAGATCATCGGGCTGCATCTTGAATATCCATCCGCTGCCGTAAGGATCCGAGTTGACCAGCTCCGGACTGTCGGCCAGCTCACCATTGGTATCAATAACCTTGCCAGCAACCGGTGCATAGATATCTGAAGCTGCCTTGACCGATTCAACCACAGCGATGCCCTCTTCCGCATCACACTGATGATCGATCTCCGGGGTTTCAATAAAGACCAGATCGCCCAGTTGCTCCTGCGCATGGTCGCTGATGCCGATCGTGATGGTGCCATCATCCTCAACCCTGACCCACTCATGGCTTGGTGCAAATTTTAGATCGCCTGGAATGTCCATGCTGAAACTCTCTGTGTTTAACCAGTAGCGTATTCTACTCCCGAGCCAAGCCATGTGGGACAAACGGCACAGAAGTAATGCGGGCCGGTTGCAAGCTGTCGCGCACCAACACATCGCAACTGCCGGTAAATGTGCGGCTGACCCGTGCCAGAGCCACGGATGCTGCGCGCACGGGACTGTAGCTGCCCGAGGTAATCAAGCCAATGCTCTGGCCCACACGCTCTACCCTGGATCCACGCCGAAGCATACCGGACCCATCAAGGATCAATCCGATCTGAAAAAATCTGCCACCAAACAGCTTCTGGTCTTCCAGAACCTCTCGACCGACAAAGGGCCGGTCTTCGTCGTTGATGTCTATCGTTGACGCGATGCCACACTCTGCAGGCGTATGCTGCTCGTCAATATCCTGTCCGTACAGACCAAACCCTGCCTCCAGTCGCAAGGTGTCCCGTGCACCCAGTCCCGCTGGCGTGACACCTCTATCGCTCAGTGCCTGCCAGAGATCAACGACCTGATTGGACGGTACGGAAATTTCAACCCCATCCTCTCCGGTATAACCGGTTCTCGATACAAACCAGTTACCACTGTGTACAGCGGCAAAACGAGACAAGCTGTTCAGCCCCATTGACAGGCCCATGGCCTCCAGTGCCGACTCAGCGCCTGCCACCGCGTCAGGTCCCTGTACGGCAATGATGGCAGTATCAGGTACCTTGATAATCTCGACACCGCGTGTCAGATGTGCATTTAACCAGGCAAGATTCTTTTCCCGCCTGGCAGTATCGATGTAAAGGCGGTACCGCTCTTCATTGATTTTGAATACCAGAAGATCATCGATAACTCCGCCGTTTTCCCGACACAGGCAGGTGTAAAAGCCCTTACCATCCGACAGCTTGGCCACATCGTTTGTCAACATGATTCGCAGCCAATACGTGGCTCGATGCCCGTGCACCTCCAGGATGCACAAGTGCGATAAGTCGAACATACCCGCCGACTCGCGCACTGACTGATGCTCGTTGATGACAGAACCGTAGTGAAGTGGCAGACAGAACCCCGAAAACTCGACAAGCTTGGCCGCATTGTCGATGTGCACCTGATGTAACGCTGTTTGTATTGCCATTGTTCCCTGACGCAAAGCTTCCTATACACAACAAAGCCAGCGCATTTGCCAGCCCCTGCTTCAGTCCTATCTCACGCTATTTCTAACACGAGTTACGGACAAGATACGTTACGTGTATCACTCGTCAAGACGGTACCATCAAGTAGCCGCTCATTTCGATCTACCAAAGGAATAAACCAGGATCACGATGAAAAATGTGATCAAGAACACAGGCCAATTGCCAGTTCTGGCATACAGCGTCGTACCGTCCCGAGGCTGCACCTGCACATCCAGTATCCCTTTGGTGTCATGTTTTATACGTCCAAGAATTTCACCTTTGTAATCAATAGCAGATGACACGCCGGTGTTGGTCACCCTCACCAGCGGGCGCTCGAACTCACGCGCGCGCATGCGTGCCTTTTGTTCATGCTGATGCGGTGCTGCCGAGTTTCCGAACCAGGCATCGTTGGAGACATTGACCAATACCTGCGAAGCTGGCAACAATGATCGCATGTCTTCGCCGTACACATCCTCGTAACAGATTGATAAGCCAACAGCGGTACCTTGCAATTCAATAGGCACATGCGGCCCTGAACCCGCCGCCAGATCAGACATGGGTATATCGATGAATCTGGCCGCAAAATCCAGCACAAAACGCAGCGGCATATATTCACCAAACGGCACAAGACGCCGCTTGCGATAAACCTCGCGCTCGCCGCCCAGCTGCTTTATAGCGTTGTAGACATCCTCACCTTCCTTGACGAACACACCGCTGAGCACATCCACGCCACGCGCGTCCATCGACCGTGCGAACGGTTCGAACCATTCCTCGACCCGGCCATAGTAAGTGGGAATAGCCGTTTCAGGCCATACCACCAGATCTACCTCATCCAATGGCTGCTCAGCTGTCATGGAAGTGTACAACTGCAACGCGTGGTTCAGTCGCTCTCGACTGAACTTCATGGCTTGCGGAATGTTGCCTTGTACAAGTCTGACACTCAACGGTTCGCCTGCTGGCGAAGAGAACTCGATGCCTTTTACGGCAAAGCTTGCCAGGATAAGTACAAACGTCAGCGGAAACGCAAACAACCGTGCCCTCTGTGTACCTAACAGGATGACCACAAGCAATGAACTCATGAGAACGATCAGAAAGCTCAGCCCGTACACACCTATGAACGGCGCAAGGTGGCCAACCGGCCCACTGGTTTGACTGTAACCGATCAGAATCCAGGGAAAGCCGCCCATCAGCTTGCCACGCAGCAACTCGAGCAACACCCACAGTGATGCAAACAGAAAGGCATTGATCACAGGTCGCTTCCCCAGTTTGAAGCGCGCCCAGAGCCCACAGCACAGCGCGGGGAAAACCGTCATCACCAGCACGAAAACCAGCGTTAACAAGGCAGCCAGCGGAGCGATGGCTGCACCAAACAGATGCAGGCTGAAATAGATCCAGTGCACGCCGATGCCAAAGTATCCCAGACCGAACAACCAGCCTATGAAGGTGGCTTGACGAACGGTGGATTGCTGTACCAGTGCATAGAGAATGCACAATGACACAACCGCTGCCTGCCACCAATGCGTGGGAGCAAACGACAATGGCAAGACCAGGCCGCTGCATACAGCAACCGTCCAGGCCAACCAGGGAGGAAGAACAGGCGCGTTCATGACAACCCGACGCCGTACATGAGTTTAGTCACCGGAGGGATCAATCAGCCGCCTCGGTGGAGCGCGTAACTTGCAGTAAATGCAACCGCCGGGAATCTGCTGAAAGTACTCGAAACTGACAGTCCGCGATGGTGGCCGTCTCGCCAGGCTTTGGCATATGCCCGATATGCTGCATGACCACACCACCGATCGTATCGAATTCCTCATCACTGAACTGTGTGTTCAGTGCTTCATTGAATTCCTCGATAGGTGTTAATGCCCTGACCGAAAAGCGTCCGTCACCATGATCACGAATATCTGCATCAACCTGGTCCTCAGCATCGTGCTCATCATCGATCTCACCAACGATCTCCTCCAGCACATCCTCGATAGTTACCAGACCATCCACGCCACCGTATTCGTCCAGCACGATGGCCATGTGATTGCGCTCAACACGAAACTCCTTGAGCAACACGTTGAGACGCTTGGTGTCTGGCGTGAAAGTGGCTTTGCGCATGATGTCTTCCAGCTTGAATCGCTGCTGCGCTCCAGCACCGGAAAAACGCAACAGATCCTTGGCCAGCAGTACACCCACCACGTCGTCCTTGTCTTCATTGATCACTGGAAAGCGCGAGTGTCCAGAAGCAATGACGACCTTGAGTATTTCTTCCAGCGGCAAGTCACTATCCACAACCTTCATCTGTCCGCGAGGGATCATGATGTCGCGAACGCGCATCTCCACAACCTGGAAAACGCCTTCCACCATCTGCAAGGTATCAGCATCAAAAATGTCGCGTGCCTGTGCATCACGCAGAAGCTCAAGCAGCTCTTCCCGATCACGTGGCTCGCCACCGATTGCGTGTACCAGCCGATCCATTAGGGATCGGTTACTGGCACCATCCTGCGTATCGTCACTCATTACACTGCCTGAATCTGGTAAGGATTGGGAACACCGACACTGGATAGTATCTGAATTTCAAGGTTTTCCATTGTCGATGCCTGGGCCGGCTCGACATGATCATACCCACACAGGTGCAAAGCACCATGCACAACCATATGCGCCCAGTGGGCAGCAATTGTCTTGTCCTGCTGCCTGGCCTCAGTCGCAATGACATCCGGGCAGAACACCAGATCGCCGAGCACCAGCAGCGTCCTGGCTTGCTCATCGTGCAACGCGGGCAGCTCCGACTCAAAGCTCAACACATTGGTGGCTCGGTCTTTATCCCGGAACCGGGCATTGAGCGCACGCATGGCATTCTCACCTAACATCTGCACCGATATTTCAACCTCGTCCACAACCGACAAGTCTGTCATGGATTGTTGCTCAAGTGCCACCTTGCAGTGTTTTCTTATCGATGATTCATCCAGCGGGCAGCAGGTGTTATCTGACTCCTGCGACAACATCAGGTTCACGTTGAACATGAACAATCCAGCACCCACCGCATGATCACTTGTCCGCAGGTGCTTCAACAGCTTCGTAAGCTGCAACAATGCGCTGTACCAATGGGTGACGCACAACATCGGATGCAGTGAATTCGCAAAAACCCAACCCGTCCACACCCTTGAGCACACCCTGCACATGCTTGAGCCCGGATAACTGGTGCTTGGGCAAGTCAACCTGTGATGTATCACCTGTGACGATCGCTTTGGAGCCAAAGCCGATGCGGGTCAGAAACATCTTCATCTGCTCGACCGTGGTGTTCTGGGCTTCATCCATGATAATGCAGGAGTGATTCAATGTGCGTCCGCGCATGTAGGCCAGCGGAGCAATCTCGATAACATTGCGCTCCACCAGTTTGCCAACCTTTTCGATGCCCATGAATTCGTACAAGGCATCATAGATAGGACGCAGGTAGGGGTCGACCTTTTGCATCATGTCGCCAGGCAGAAAGCCAAGGCGTTCGCCTGCCTCTACCGCCGGGCGCACCAGCACCAGCCGCTGCACTTGATCCGACTCCAGCAGTTCTACGGCACAGGCAACGGCCAGAAACGTCTTGCCGGTGCCTGCCGGGCCAATACCAAAGGTAAGATCGCGCTCCTTAATACTGTTGACGTACTCGATCTGTCGTGGCCCACGGCATTGGATTGTTGAGCGTCGTGTCTTGATGATTGTGTTATTGCGCGGCGCCGCGCTAGGCGGTGTGGCAATAGCCTCAAGTCCGGATTCTTGCAGTGACAGATGCACCTCCTCAGGGGCGAGATTTTCGTTTTCGGTAATGGCGTAAAGATGATCGATCAGCGCGCGCGCGCTACTGGTTGCTGACTCGTCGCCAGCCACTTCAAAATGATCACCACGGTTACTGATTTGTACATCCAGACGTTGTTCAATTTGTTTGAGATGCTCATCGAACTGCCCACACAATCTGGCCAGCCGGTCATTGTCAGCTGGCCCGACACGAAATTCTAAACGTGGCATTCAAGGTCCATGGTGTCAGGCACATCAACAAGCGCGCCGCGTAGGGAATTGGGCAGTGCCTCGGTGATGCGAACATGGGCGAAGTGCCCGATCAGACTGCTATCACCATCAAAATTAACCACCCGGTTATTCTGGGTACGGCCGCTCATTTGTTGCGGATCCTTACGTGACGGACGATCGACAAGCACTTGCTGAACTGACCCCACCATGGCTCCCCTGATAGCCGCTGCCTGTATCGTGATTTGCGCCTGCAAACGTGCCAGACGTTCTTTCTTGACACTCATGGGCGTCTCATCGGCCAGAGAAGCGGCAGGCGTACCCGGGCGCGCGCTGTAGATGAAGCTAAACGAATGATCAAAACCGATCGTCTCGATCAGTGTCATGGTGTCTTCGAAGTCCTTGTCGGTTTCGCCGGGAAAGCCCACAATAAAATCAGACGACAACGTCAGATCCGGGCGCGCCTGCATCAGCTTGCGAATCTTCGACTTGTATTCAATGGCTGTGTGTCCACGCTTCATGGCGGCAAGGATTCTGTCAGAGCCGCTTTGCACTGGCAGGTGCAGAAAACTGACCAGCTCGGGCACGGTTGCGTAGGCTTCGATCAGCGAGTCACTGAATTCTACCGGGTGTGAAGTGGTAAACCGGATGCGCTCCACACCCTCAATGGCTGCCACATAGCGCACCAGCAAGGCCAGATCCGCAGTGCCGCCCTCATGCATATCGCCGCGGTAGGAATTCACATTCTGACCCAGCAGATGGATTTCGCGAACGCCCTGCTCTGCTAGCGACATGCATTCATCGATGACATCATCCAGCGGTCGGCTGATTTCCTCACCACGTGTGTAGGGCACCACGCAGAAGCTGCAGTATTTACTGCACCCTTCAATAATCGACACATAAGCTGACGGGCCGTCGGCTTTTGGCTCGGGCAGCCGATCGAATTTTTCGATCTCGGGAAAGCTGATATCCACAACCGAAACCTTTTTAGCGTTGCTCTGACTAATCAGATCCGGCAAGCGATGCAGGGTTTGCGGGCCAAAGACGACATCTACAAACGGCGCCCGCTCGTGGATAGCATCGCCTTCCTGACTGGCCACACACCCGCCCACGCCAATGACGACATCCTCACGCGCCTCTTTAAGAGGACGCCAGCGACCCAGTTCAGAGAATACCTTTTCCTGCGCTTTCTCACGAATAGAGCAGGTGTTCAGCAACAGAATGTCCGCTTCGGCCGGATCGTTAGTTGCCTCAACAGGCCCCTCCGCTGCCAGCACGTCGAGCATCTTGGCCGAATCGTACTCATTCATCTGACAGCCGTGCGTCTTGATGAAAACCTTACGCGTCATGGATGTTCAAAAATTGCCCAAAACAGGGATTATACGCACCTGAAGGGCTTGACCGTAAGCTTTGTGTAAGCGTATGTGCTGGCGAAGACGCCAAGGGACAACTTGATGGCAGTGGTGTCGACAATTGGGTAATCATCGACAGTTTCAGACATAACAGGTAATATCAAATATTAATATTACTGTAATATTTAAATATTAAACTTTTATTTAGCTGTGTTGGCGCGCTATCTGTAGGAC
>CAYGSW010000130.1:0-16090 GCA_964352535.1 uncultured Granulosicoccaceae bacterium
CTTTACCTGCCTGGCGAATGCATACTGCATGCTGGCGAAACCCTGGAGACACCATCGGTCAGCTTCACGCGCGGCTCCGGCATGAACAGCTGCACGCAGCGTTTCCATCACCACATGCGCCAGAGTATCCTGCCCGAGTGGACACGCCGCCCTCGCCCCATACACGCCAACAGCTGGGAGGCGCTGTACTTCAATCACGACAGCGACGAGTTGTTCACATTGATTGATGCGGCCGCAGGCGTCGGGGCTGAGCGTTTCGTGCTGGACGATGGCTGGTTTCGTCACCGGCGCTCGGACAACGCAGGACTGGGTGACTGGTATGTGGACGAGGCTATCTACCCCGAAGGTTTGACGCATATTGTTAATCATGTGCGCAAGCATGGCATGGAGTTCGGTCTGTGGTTCGAGCCTGAAATGGTCAATCCCGACAGTGATCTCTACAGGGCTCACCCGGAGTGGGCGTTGCATCTGCACGATACACAGACACCGCTTGCGCGCAATCAGCTGGTGCTTGATATTGCGCGCGATGATGTTGCTGACTACCTGTTTGAAAGAATTACATCGTTGGTACACGAATACGCGATCAACTACATAAAGTGGGATCACAATCGCGATCTGGTACTGCCGGGAGACGGCAGCCGCGCTCGCGCCGCGCTTCAGCCAACGGCTCTGTACAGGCTACTGGAGCGGATACTGGAGGTTTGCCCGAACCTGGAAATTGAAACCTGTTCGTCGGGTGGTGCGCGCAGCGATTTTGCCGTTCTGCAACACACCGGCCGCGTCTGGGCATCTGACAACATCGATCCCATAGAGCGTGCAGGTATACAGGCGGGCTTCCTGCGCTTCATGCCACCAGAGATCATGGGCGCCCACGTTGGGCACAAAAGCGCGCACCTGACAGGACGTGTAACCAGCTTGCATACACGTGCCATAGTTGCATTACAAGGGCAGTTCGGATTTGAACTCGATGCACGCAAACTTGATTCTCACGACATCATTACGTTGCAGCACTACACGCAGTTGTACAAAGCCAACAGGGACTGGCTTGGCAACGCCACCTTTTGGCAACTACCCACTTATTCCAAGGCGCTAATCGCCAGTGGCAACGTGGATCAGGCACAAGACAAGGCATTTTTCAGTGTTGTCGCCATTGGCAACATGCATGCAACACGTGCAGGTCATCTGCCTTTGGCAGGACTGGATCCACATGCACATTATCGCTTGCAGCTTGAAAGCATCAATGTTGGCGAGATAGCCACCTTCAACAAGATCATACCGGCGTGGTGCGAACAAGGGGTGATCACCACCGGTGAGCTTCTGATGACTCTGGGTGTGGCCCTGCCAGTTCTGCCTCCGCAGTCAGCTTTGCTCATTGGCTGTCATCGGGAGCATGCATCATGACAATGGCAATCACCAGTGAGTTGTCGCGTCTGCAGGACCGCTTCAATCAGAAATTCGGACGCAGCCAGCAAGAAGTCGCGGCGTTTTTCGCTCCGGGGCGTGTAAACCTGATCGGCGATCACACCGATTTTACCGGTGGTCTGGTTTTTCCCTGCGGCATCACACAGGGCACCTGGCTACTCATCCGTCGAACACACAATCAGCAATACCGCTTCGCCTCTACAAATTTTGACCTTATGGCGCAACTGGAGCAGGATGAGATCAGTCAAACCTACGGTGATAACTGGATAAACTACCCACTGGGTGTGCTCGATCAATTCGCTCGCAAGGGAGTTGTTCTGGACGGATTCGATTGTCTGTTCTCTGGCAATGTACCCAATGGTGCAGGGCTGAGCTCCTCTGCATCGGTTGAGGTGGTCACAGCATTTGCACTCAATACCCTGTTGAACACCGAGTACTCCATGCTGGAACTGGTGAAGATGTCGCAAGCTGCCGAGAATGAATTTGTCGGTATGCAGTGCGGCATCATGGACCAGTTTGCCGTGGCAATGGCCAAGCGCAACCACGCCATAATGCTCAACTGCGGCACGCTCGAATACCGCCAGGTGCCCATGAATCTTGAGGGTATATCCATCGTTGCCAGTAACACCAACCAGCGCCGCGAGCTTAACGAGTCAGCTTATAACGACAGGGTTGCTGAATGCGCTCGTGCCTTTGAGTTGCTTGCACCTGTGATGGACATTACGCAACTTGGCGAGTTACTCCCAGAACAATTGGATAAACACGAATCGCTATTCGAGAATGATCCCACAGCGTTAATGCGAGCACGTCATGTGTGCACTGAAAACGCTCGTGTGCGAGCTGCAGTGCCTGCACTGGAAGCTGGAGACATTGCCCGATTTGGTCAGCTGATGAACGAATCCCATGATTCATTGCGTGATCTTTTTGAAGTATCCAGTGAGCCACTCAATCAACTGGTGAGACTTGCGCGAGAGCAGCGCGGTGTGCTCGGAAGCCGCTTAACCGGTGCAGGCTTTGGCGGATGTACCGTATCTCTTGTACCCACGATCGATGTACCGACGTTCAAACAGTCTGTCGCTCTTGGCTACACACAGGCCACCGGACTGACGGCTGACTTTTACGTCATGAGTGCGGGCGACGGCGTTCAGCAACTGGAACTGAGCGCTGACGCGCAGGCAGGTATCTAGAGCATGGCGGGCAATTGGGAACGTCGCTGGCATCCGTTACTGTCCCAATGGGTGCTGGTATCTGCCCGCTCTGCTGCACGCCCATGGTCTGGCGCGATGGCAACGGGCGGTAACAGCAAAGCGCTTAAGCACGATCCTGAGTGTTATCTTTGCCCTGGTGTAACCAGAGCCAATGGCACACAAAACCCTGCATACAAGGGCGCCTATGCGTTTGACAACGATTTTCCATCTCTGTCGTTTGATGCACCCGAACAGCCTTCTGATCAACAGACAGACGTTCTGGGCCTGACCGCTCCAGCGCACGGCAGATGCCGGGTTCTGTGCTGGTCGGAGCATCATGATGCGACGCTTGCCAGCCTGAACACGGAGCACATGCAGCACGTTGTCGCACTCTGGCGTAGCGAATATATACAGCTCAGTGCCATCGATGGTATAGACAACGTTCTGATCTTTGAGAACAAAGGCACTGAGATCGGTGTGTCCAATCTGCACCCTCATGGACAGATCTACGCGACATCGTTTGTTACCGATACAGCTTGTCGAATGCGAGAGGCACAATCAACGTATGCTGAACAACATGATGGACAGTCGTTACTTCTGGACCTTCTTTCCAGTGCCCATAGTCAAGAACACTTACTGGTAGAAAAAGGCCAGTACTTTTCCATACTGGTCCCTTTTGCGGCGCGCTTTGCCTATGAAACCTGGATAGTGCCACATCGACATATTGGCTCTCTGGCTCAAATGGACGAGGCCGAAATCAATGAGCTGGCTTCGATGTACCAACGGCAGGTACGTCGCTATGATGTTCTGTTCAATCGCTCTGCGCCCAACATTACATTGATCCACAATGCACCCTGCGATAGCGGACCACAAGCGGATGCACAGAACGCCCATTGGTGTTTTCATCTTGCCTTTCAACCGCCGTTGCGTGACTCAACGAAACTGAAGTTTCTGGCAGGTTTTGAATCAGGATCGAATAATATCGTCAACCCAGTGCAACCTGAACTAGCCGCAAAACAGCTGCGTGACGTCAATCCGGATAACTGGCAAGCATGAAGACAGGCGTTTGCTACTATCCGGAACACTGGCCCACCACACGTTGGGGGGATGATGCTGCGCACATGAAACGCATTGGCATCAGCCACGTGCGTATCGGTGAATTTGCCTGGAGCAAACTGGAAGCGGACGGTCAGATTCACATGCACTGGCTGACCGATGCCATTAATGTACTGCATGACCACGATCTTAAGGTCGTACTTTGCACTCCCACCGCCACACCTCCTCGCTGGATGCTAGACAAGTACCCGGATATGCTGGCACTGGACAATCAATTGCGTGTACGTGGTTTTGGTTCTCGCAGACACTACTGTTTTTCGCACGAGGGCTATCTGGAAGAATGCAAACGCATAGTCAGCATCCTGGCTAAAACCTACGGCCAGCATCCTGCTGTTGTTGCATGGCAAACCGACAACGAGTACGGCTGCCACAGCACCAGCATCAGCTACTCACCCCATGCCCTGAAAGCGTTTCGACGCTGGTGTGCTGCGCACTACAAAAACATTGATGCGCTTAACACTGCCTGGGGGAATGTGTTCTGGAGTATGGAGTATGACACGTTCGATCAGATAGGTTTGCCCGTGGGTACGGTCACCGAGAGCAACCCGGCGCATCAGCTTGCCTATTGGCGTTTTTCGTCACAACAGATACAGATATTCAACAAAGCACAGGTCGATATCATTCGCACACATTCGCCGGGACGCGATGTACTGCATAATTTCATGGGCAATTTTGTTGAGTTTGACCACCATCTGGTATCCAGAGATTTGGATGTGGCTACCTGGGACAACTACCCACTTGGCTTTCTGACCCGCGACAGTCTGAACGATGCGGATAAAACAAGATATCTGCGTACGGGTCATCCAGATAGCTCAGCGTTTCACCATGATTTGTACCGCGGGTGCTGCAATGGACGCTGGTGGGTTATGGAGCAACAACCCGGCCCTGTCAACTGGGCGCCGTATAACCCTTCTCCGCTGCCGGGTATGGTCAGGCTTTGGGGTTGGGAAGCATTTGCGCATGGCGCAGAAGTCATGAGTTACTTTCGCTGGCGACAAGCGCCTTTTGCGCAGGAGCAAACCCACACTGGACTATTGCTGAGCAATGGCGAAGAGGATGTTGCAGCTTCTGAAGTCATGCAACTGAATCAGGAATTGCAACAACTATCCCTTGGTGAGCAGCCAGTAGTCCAATCTGATGTTGCCATTGTTTTCAGTTATGCCGGTATTGCCATTCAAGACATTCAGAGCCCGGGCGGCGCATCATTTAGCGCATTGACGTTTTGTCAGAGTCTGTACAGTGCCTGTCGTCGATGGGGCTTGAATGTGGATATTGTTGCGCCAGACGCAAAACTCGATGGTTATCGATTGATTCTTGTCAGTAACCACACGCAAGATGATGAGCAATTTACACAGACACTTTTGCATTGCCACGAAAAGCCCGAAAAACCTGTCATTGTATTTTTTCCCGGCAGTGGCAGCCGTACTCACGATTATGCGATACCGCCCTCTCTGCCGCCGGGTTTACTAAAATCATTGATTAACGTAACAATCGTGCGCAGTGAATCATTACCGCCTGACTATACCCTTATAGCTACAGCAGAAGATGCAAGCCCATGTGGCTGCCAACAATGGCGCGAACACATCGAAAGCCCCCTGAATCCACGCATGAATTTTAGCGACGGATGGGGATTTCATTATGAGAATGACGCAGTGCATTATATTAATGCCTTACCGCAGTACGACGATCTGCTGACTCTGGTGGGGCAGTTTGCCAATGAAGCCAGTTTGGAGATCGTCAATCTTGGGCCTGAT
Source organism: uncultured Granulosicoccaceae bacterium (assembly GCA_964352535.1). Lineage (GTDB taxonomy): Bacteria > Pseudomonadota > Gammaproteobacteria > Granulosicoccales > Granulosicoccaceae > Granulosicoccus. The sequence continues at coordinate 5,480 of CAYGSW010000130.1, forward strand.
GTTCGAACACAGCAGATGGGTAACCATCGCGTTGTCTTCAACTATGGTGCACAGACCGTCAATCTTGACGAGCACCTGGGTAATGCCTTCGGTTTTTCCCCGTCCACCGAGCTGGTTATCGGGGAACGGAACTTAAAGGTCGCTGAAGTGGCCGTTTGGGTGGTGGCATGAGGCATCTAAATGTTATCGTCACCACTGTTGATTTTTTTTCATCACGGGTATCGGCAGAAGCCCGACACAAAACTGCCGGCAATTGAATACCACCATTGGAGAATGAGAGAAAGACATGTTTAATGTAATCAAGCGATCTGCCGCTGCTCTGGCTGTTGCCAGTCTGGTCAGCGCACCCGTCTTGGCTCGTGATTTAGTCATCAATTTTGATGACCCGAATCCGGCGCCAAAAGAAGGCTTTGAAACCGCAGTAGAAAGATTCAAGGAAGCCAATCCCGACATCAACGTTATTGTGAATATCACTGACCGTGAAGCGCACAAGACAGCGATCCGTAACTTTTTGAGCGCAGAAGCACCCGACGTAACCGCATGGTACCCGGGTAATCGTATGGCGCCTTTCGTCAATGCCGGGCAATTTGAAGATATCTCGGATCTTTGGGAAGCCGAAGGCTTCAGCGAGTCACTGGCATCCACAAAGCCTGCACTTACGATTGATGGTAAGCAATGGGGTGTTCCGTACACCTACTATCAGTGGGGTATCTACTATCGTAAGGATATCTTCGAAGCCAACGACATCGAAGTACCAGCAACTTGGGACGAACTGCTTGCAGCCTCTGCAAAGCTTAAAGCCGCAAACGTTACACCATTCACTATCGGCACCAAGTTTCTGTGGACTGCAGCAGGTGTATTCGATTACCTGAACTTGCGTACCAACGGCTATGAGGTTCACAACGACCTGACAGCAGGCAAGATCAAGTACACCGATCCACGCATTGTTGAAGTCTTCAACAACTGGAGGCAACTGGTTGAGCCTGGCTACTTTGTTGAAAATCACGCCACCATGAGCTGGCAGGATGCGCTCGCACCTTTCGTAAACGGAGAAGCTGCCATGTACGTCATGGGTAACTTTGCCGTTGCCGCCATGCGCGACGCTGGCCTGACCGATGACCAGATCGACTACTTTCCGTTCCCTGAAATCACACCGGGCATCCCACGTGCAGAAGAGGCGCCTGCTGATGCTTTCTTTATTCCTACCAATGCAAAGAACAAGGAAGATGCACGCAAGTTCCTGGCGTTTGTTGCCCAGCCTGACATCCAGACTGAATGGAACAAGACCATCGGCCAGTTGCCAATCAACAGCAACTCTTCAGTGGGTGATGATAAATTCCTGCAAAAAGGTTTTGAGACTGTCAGCACGGCACAGGGTCTGGCCCAGTTCTTCGATCGTGATGCGCCTGCTGAAATGGCCAAAGCCGGCATGGAAGGCTTCCAGGAATTCATGATCAATCCAGATCGTATGGACGCCATTCTGGAGCGTCTCGACAAAGTTCAGGACCGCGTTTACAAGTAGTTTTTAAAAGGCACAAGCTGTGGCATTTGTCACAAGGGCCTGAGTCTTATCGGGCTTGCTCAGACCCATGCCTGCGATGAAACAGGCTGGGTTTGGGCAGGCCCTCATTTTCTAACTGCGATAAGCCCCTTTCTGCATGGGATGCCCACATCGAGGAGATTTGAATATGACTACCGCAAGCGGTAACGCAGCAGCACTTCAAGGCACAGTCAAACCCCCGGGCTGGCTCCATCGGAACAGAATCAAGCTGGCACCGTGGGTGTTCCTCCTGCCGGGACTCATTTTCTTCTCGGTCTACGTCATCATTCCCATCTTTCAATCCATCTGGATATCGTTTTTTGCCTGGGATGGATTAGGCACCAAAGAATGGGTGGGGATGGCAAACTATGTAGAACTGCTAGACGACGACCGGTTCTACACCTCATTGAAGAACAATCTCTGGTGGCTGATTCTCTACATGCTTGCCGTGCCCGCCGGGCTTGGTATTGCCTTGTTTCTCAATCAGACGGTCACCGGCATACGATTCTATAAATCGATGTTCTTCTTTCCCTTTGTCATCAGCCAGGTTGTTGTCGGACTGATTTTCAGCTGGTTCTACAATCCCAGCTTTGGCGTCGTGGGCATAGTCTGGGAATTTTTCGGCGCCACTCCACCTTCGATTCTGGGTGACGAGGATCTGGTTACCTTCGGCATCATCTTTGCCGGACTCTGGCCGCAAATAGCCTATTGCATGATTCTCTATCTCACAGGCCTTAACAACGTATCGCCGGATCAGGTAGAAGCAGGCCGTCTTGATAATGCAAAGGGCTGGAAGATGCTTTGGTACATCATTCTGCCCCAACTCAAACCTGCCACCTTCATCGCCGTTGTTGTTACCGTCATCGGCGCCTTGCGATCCTTTGATCTGATAGCCATCATGACTCAAGGCGGGCCCTACGGCTCATCCAATGTCCTGGCCTACTTCATGTTCGAGACAGCCCTGTCCGAATACGGTTTCCGCTACGGATATGGTTCGGCTATTGCCACGGTATTGTTCGTTATCATGCTGGTGTACATCAGCTTTTTCCTCTGGCGTATGTATCAGGATGAGAAGGGGTAGATCATGTTTCCCAAACCTATAGAACATTCAACAGCCGGTGTGCGCACCGGCTATCAGATAATGCTGCCGATAGCATTGTTTATCTGGTTGTTGCCGCTGCTGGCGATTGTCCTGACGTCCATACGGCCTGGCGGCGACATCAACGCGGGTAATGTATTTGGCTGGCCGTCTGATTTTCAGCTAATCGAAAACTACACTGCCGTATTCACTCAGTCGAAAGCCGGGCTGTACTTGTGGAACTCGATAAAGATAACGGTGCCCACCGTCATTCTTACTGTTGGCTTGTCGTGCCTCACAGGGTACGCGCTGTCTGTTTACCGTTTCAAATGGGCTATTCCGCTATTCTTTATCTTTGTTGCGGGCAACTTTGTACCATTCCAGATATTGATGGTACCGGTCAGAGACCTGTCGGTGAACACAGGGCTGTACAACACCATTCACGGGGTTGTACTGTTTCATGCTGCATTTCAGCTAGGCTTTTGTACGCTGTTCATGCGTAATTTTATAAAAGCTTTACCGTTCGAACTCATTGAGTCTGCACGGATAGAAGGTGTCAGCGAATTCAAGATCTTCTGGCATCTGGTTTTGCCACTGGTAAAACCTGCGGTAGCTGCACTATCCGTTTTGATCTTCACATTTATCTGGAACGACTATTTCTGGGCAACTGTGTTGATTCAAGGTGATCATGCCTTACCGATTACCGCTGGCGTTAAAGCGTTGAACGGACAGTTTGTCAGTCAGTGGCATCTTGTGTCAGCAGCATCGCTACTGGCTGCGGTACCTCCTGTCTTGATGTTCTTTGCCATGCAGAAGCACTTCATTGCAGGGCTGACGCTGGGAGCTACCAAGGGTTAAGGCTATAGCCATGAGCCGAATGGCACTGACTTGCTTGCGGGCAAGCTAGTAGTCCGTCAACCCGAAATATTAGGATTCTAATATTTCGGGTTGACGGACTACTAGTGCCTTTAGCCTGAATTTGTTATGCATCCAGTTCAGGTTATTTGTAATAGCCAACACCAAGCGCGCTACCTTTGGCTACAAGGGCCACACAAGACTTACTTGGAAAGCTGTTCCCACGCCGCGTCCGCGTCTACTTTATAGCTCTGCCAGTCGCCTCCGTTCCATCGATCCCGGCCGCGAGCAGCGTAGAAAAGATACAACTGATCTTCAAAGATTTCCCAGTTAGTCCCATCGGTGCGAATCAGACCTTCACCAAGACTCAATGCATTAGCGCAATGACCGTTATAGGCTGGCGAGTATTTCTCGGGATCTGCTGCGAAAAGCTTGCTGCTTTCCTCTGATGCAAACCGCCACTTGGCGCCTTTGTACTCCACCGTATAGGTCTTGGTCCCCTCGACGGCTGCATCCTGTGGAGCACGCTCCAGCTCATGGTAGACCACAGAGTCATGCCCGCCAATGGCCACACCACCGAGTCGCGATTTAGCCACAGGCTCGGCGGCACTGGCTGCCAGACTGATCAGACACAGTGTCAGAAGGATAAACGTTGTTCGCACTCTTGCAGTATGTTTCATGAATACAGTGGGTCAGTGAAGATTAGACACTCAGACCCTTCGGAAACACAAAGGTTTCAAGAAGCAGCTGCACAGCAAGTTTCATTGAGCATCAGACGTCAGACATCCGACATCGGACATCGGACATCAGGCCTCAGTTCTCAGTCCTCGGATATCAGACTTCAGGCAGGCAATCGCGCCCACACTGCCGTGTCATGAAACACCGCTCCACCGTCGGGTTGCCCGGGACTGCTACTGATCAAAGCATTGATACCGACGCCGCCGATAAAGGTGCTATTCGGCCAGAGGCTCTCAACAATCACGGTGCCAGGCTGCACACCCTCAAAACTCTCCGCTTTTAACGTAACTTCACCACGCGTGTTTCCCAAAGAAACCGCTTCACCATCAACAAGCTGATACCGAGCCATATCCTGTGGGTGGATTTTTGCTCTGGGCTCTTTTTCCATGCGTCGACTGGAGACGGTTTCGGTAAAACTGGTGTTGAGGAACTGCCTGGCAGGAGCGGCCACCAGTCGCAGCGGATGCTCATCAGTTGCCTCATCTATCACCTCCCAGTGATCAGGTAGCATCGGCATGCCTTGTGTGTTCTTGCCTACACGATCCCAATCAGGCTTGAAGTGAAAACGTCCATCAGGGGTTCCAAAACCGTTCAGGAAATTCGCTGTTTCAAAGTCCTCAACCGGAGAACAATCATGACCACCGTTGGCGAGCACCGTGTCAAAATCGGGTAGATCCGATGCTATGAGCATGTTCTCTATCAGCTGTCTTTCGCTGATATGGAAGCCTTCGTGAGACAAACCCAAGCGCTTTGCCAATGCTTGCAATACAGCATGGTTGCTTCTGCAGTCACCCGGGGATTCAATCAGCTTTGCGCCTATCTGGATGTGGGTATGCCCACCCGCTGTGTAGATATCATCATGCTCCAGAAACATGGTGGCTGGCAGCACGATGTCTGCTTGAGTGGCTGTTTCAGTCATAAACTGCTCATGAACAACCGTAAACAAGTCGTCGCGCGCTAATCCTTTCAGTACCTTGTTTGTATCAGGCGCAACAACCGCAGGGTTTGTATTCTGTATGAACAAGGCTTCAATGGGTGGCCCTCCCTGAAGATCAATCGGGTTACCCAGAAGTGCATGGCCTATTCGGGACTGATCAATAATCCGTGTTTCACAATGGATATCCAGACCCTTGATTTGTGTCCTGTCCAGATTATAAACACCACTGTTGCTATACAAAGCCCCTCCACCCTCATGTTGCCAGGCACCACTGATTGCCGGCAAACAGGATGCCGCATGCATATTCACAGCACCGTTACGTGAGCGTGTGAACCCATAACCGAGTCTGAGAAAAGACTTGTTGGTGCTGCCATAAAGCCTGGCAAAATCCACAATCTGCTCAACACGCAGGCCGGTAATCTGTGCAGCCCAAGCTGGCGTCTTGTGCTTCAAGTGTTCTCGCACTTGCGTATTCATGTCGGTATGTGCGGCCATATAGGCCTCGTCCGCAAGGCCCTCTTCCAGCATCACGTGCATGACCGCACAGGCCAGAGCCCCATCGGTGCCGGGCTTGAGCATCAGATGCCAATCAGCCTTGTCCGCTGTTTTAGTTCGGTAGGGGTCAACAACTACAAGCCTGGCATTGTTTTCTCGCCGCGCTTGCGCAATGTGATGCATGACGTTGACTTGCGTACTCACAGGATTGCCACCCCACACAACAATCAAATCGCTTTTGTGCATTAGTCGCGCATCACTGCCACGCGTTATCCCCATACCCGCTTTGAATCCTGCTTCTGACAAGGCAACACAATACGTTGAATGCTGCCGACTGGTACCGTATGCATGACGAAAGCGGTCCAGACCGTCACGTTGAACCAGCCCCATCGTTCCCGCATAATGAAACGGCCAGATGGCTTCTCCACCACTGCTCGCTTTTATAGAGGCAAAACGTTCGGCAATCGTATCCAGCGCTTCATCCCAGCTGATCTGCTCGAACGCGCCATGCCTCTTTACCAGCGGATGCATCAATCGCTCAGGATGGTGCACACGCTCTGCATAGCGTGACACCTTTGCGCAGATGACCCCCTGGGTGTAGCTGTGATCCTTCGCGCCGTACACCTTGCCTATGGTTGCAGGATTGAGAACCTCGACATCAAGCGCGCAAACACTCGGGCAATCGTGCGGACAAACACTTCGGCGTCGTTCACTCATAGGGTTATTCTCGTGATGCCAGCATTTCGAAGAACCTTGCGACTGCCTCCGCACCTGGATCCGGGACGCCTTGCAGGGAGGCTGCGGGCACATAGGCGGAACGTCCAGAGCGTGCGCGATTCATGGTACTTGTTGCTATTGCACCAGCCCGTGCTGCATCAGCTGCCTGCTGCAGGCTGTCACTGGTAATCAGACTGTCCAATGCAGGAACCAGCGCATCAACCATGGTGCGATCGCCCAGGGTGGCTCCACCATAATTCATCATGCGGGAAACACCTTCTCTTATGGCTTCCAAATCGGTTTTACCTGAACGTGCCGCGTCACTCGCTGCTGAGAACATGATGGACAACAGCACGCCGCTGGAGCCTCCCATGGAAACGGCCAACTGATCACTGAGCGCACGGAAGAAACGCGCCGTGTCCGCCATTGGCAATTTATCAACAGAGGCTTTCAGATTTTGCGCAGCTGTAGCCAGAGTGGATCCTGTATCGCCATCGCCAGTCTTGGCATCCAGTGCGTTCAGATCATTCTGCATGGCGATAAACGCATCACAGCTATCCATTATGATTCCGTGTAAACGTTCATCGTGACTGGGAGTTTGTTCATCAGCGTGCAGCCCGGCAGGCAGAGGTTGAACATCAATAGCTCTGACGTCAGAGCATCCCGGCCATGCCGGGCAATCAACAGGCGATTGCAGTGCATCAAGCCACTGCTTTTTCGCAGGCAATAATGAAACACTCAAGCCATGCATATTCAATGAAGTCATCATCCTGGCGGGGCCGACAACGGCCTTGATCTGCCGGGCTTTGGGAGACTGGAGTATCGTGTTCAACACAATCTGCATCTCAAGCGGCGTGGTTCCTCCCAGATCGTTCAGCAACATCACATGATCACCTGACTGAGCTTCAAGCAATGCGTGTAAAAGCATGTCAGACACGCCATAAACATCTTCGAAATTGATGGTCTGTACACCGGGCTCACCGTGAATCCCCAACCCAAGCTCTGCACTGCCTTTCGGAATTCGATCATCCTTATCGTTACCGGGTACCGTGCAGTTATCCAGTGCCACGCCGTAGCTGCGAGCGGCTTGTGATACCTCATGCGCCGCAGCTGCCACCGTCTCCAGCGATTCACCTTGTTCAGCCAGATGACCTGCAATCTTGTGAACGAACAGGGTTCCGGCAACACCTCGGGGTTGAGGCTGGTCGGGCAATGCGATGTCGTCACCCACAACCACCATCTCGACACGCCTACCCATGGCTTTTGCACGTTCAGCCGCCAAGCCGAAATTCAACCTGTCACCGGTGTAGTTTTTAACGATAAGCAAGCAGCCAGCATCGCCTGTCACTGCCATGATGCCAGCCAGAACTGCCTCCACACTGGGCGATGCAAAAACTTCCCCACACACGGCAGCGCTGAGCAGCCCCCTTGCCACAAAGCCTGCATGCGCAGGTTCATGTCCAGACCCGCCACCTGATATCAAGGCGACCCTGGAATGATCCAGCTGCCGCCTATGCACAACCTTGATGTGCGGGTAGCCGTCCAGAACACTCAGATCATGTGTTCGAAGCATGCCATCAAGGGCATCGGTTACTAGGGAATCTGTCGAATTAATAAACTGCGGCATAAAAAAATCCCTGAACTGGATATGTAGTGAACACTACCTGACGCGCGCGCCGGCATCATCAAAATACTATCGCGGTCCCGGTGGCAACCTCAGATCCGTCCAGCGCATCAGCTGGATTTAATAGGAGGCTGTCCGAGAACAAGCTAATCTGGCGAACATAATTCAAACACTGTCCAGTGATTTCCATGTGCCGCCTTCATTGGACGACGTGACCACAGCCGTGACAAAGGCAACACCCAGCAAGCCATCCTGCACGTTGGGAATCAGATTTGTCGCTGGAGGTGAACCACCGTCTCGCTGCGCAATAATCGCATGGGCTGCTTCGGTATACAAATTGGCGAACCCTTCAAGATAGCCTTCGGGGTGACCACCGGGGATACGGCTTACGGCGTTTGCCGCCTCACTTGCACCGCTGCCACCTCGTGTTAGCAGTCTCTTGGGTTCTCCCAGTGGCGTGAACCACAGATAATTTGGATCCTCCTGACTCCATTCAATGCCGCCCTTGCTGCCGAAGATACGCAAACGCAGAGCGTTCTCGTTACCAGCAGCCACCTGGCTGGACCACAACATTCCGCGTGCGCCGCCTTTATAGCGCAGCATGACGTGAGCATTGTCATCCAGTGCTCGTCCCTCGACAAAACTCTGTATGTCAGCACATAGAGAATCAAGCTCCAGAGAGGTGACAAATCCGGCCAGATTGAATGCGTGAGTGCCAATATCACCGATACATCCTCCCATACCCGAGCGTTCAGGATCGGTGCGCCAGTCTGCCTGTTTCTGTCCGCTCTCCTCCAGTCTGGTAGACAGCCAGTCCTGGGCGTATTCAACCTGCACTACTCGGACATCACCCAGTTCTCCAGCTTCCACCATCGAGCGTGCCTGACGTATCATGGGGTAGCCGGTGTAATTATGTGTCAGGAAAAACAGCCCGTGTGAGGTATTGGCAACGTCTACCAGGCGCTTTGCGTCAGCAAGACTTGATGTCAATGGCTTATCACAGATGACATGAATGCCATGCTGCAGAAATGCCTTGGCCATAGGAAAATGAAGGTGGTTGGGTGTCACGATACTGACGACTTCCACTCCATCCTCACGTGCAGCTTCGGCTTCAGCCATGTCAGAAAAACTGGTATATGCTCGATCAGCGTCAACGCCCAGGTCACTTGCAGATTGCAATGATTTTTCAGCGGTAGAAGAAAACGCTCCCGCGACAAGCTTATAGTGATCATCCATGCGTGATGCGATGCGGTGCACACCACCAATGAACGCGTCGCGACCGCCACCGACCATGCCCAGCCTAATGCGCGCAGGCTTGATTGCATCATTCATGGCGTTACCCCTCTATACCCAGCATTCGTCGATTTGCTGCATCGTCAGTACCTGCGTCGGCAAAATCATCAAATGCACGCTCCGTAACCCGGATGATGTGATCAGAGACAAACGCTGCGCCCTCGCGTGCGCCATCTTCCGGATGCTTTAACGCACACTCCCACTCCACCACGGCCCAGCCATCAAAATCATAGGTGGCAAGCTTCGAGAAGATGCGCTTGAAGTCCACCTGACCATCACCAAGACTGCGAAATCTGCCAGCACGGTTTTCCCAACTCTGGTAGCCAGAATAGACACCTTGGCGCCCAGTGGGATTGAGCTCGGCATCCTTGACGTGGAACATGCGAATGCGCTCGTGGTAAATGTCAATGTTGTCCAGATAGTCCAGATGTTGCAGCACATAATGCGAGGGGTCATACAACATGTTGCACCGTGCATGTCCACCAAGTCGATCCAGGAACATCTCGAAAGTGACTCCGTCATGCAGATCTTCACCGGGGTGGATCTCATAACAGACATCCACACCACACTCGTCGGCCTTGTCCAGAATCGGCTTCCAGCGCCTGGCCAATTCATCGAAGGCGACTTCGATCAATCCGGCCGGTCGTTGTGGCCAGGGGTAGACATACGGCCAGGCAAGTGCACCCGAAAACGTGGCATGGGCACCGATTCCCATGTTCTGTGAAGCCTTTAGCCCCTGCATGACCTGATCAACGGCCCAAGCCTGACGCGCCTTCGGATTACCACGTACCGATGGGTCTGCAAAACCATCAAACGCATCATCATAAGCTGGGTGGACGGCAACCAGCTGCCCTTGTAAATGTGTGGATAGCTCGGTTACCTCTATACCGTTTGCAGCAGCCACACCCGCCACTTCCTGACAATAATCTACCGACTCGGACGCTTTTTTCAGATCAAACAGACGGGCGTCCCAAGTAGGAATCTGTACACCCTTGTAGCCGCAGTCAGCAGCCCACTTCGTAATCGCATCCCATGAGTTGAAGGGCGCTTCATCACCTGCAAACTGCGCAAGAAAGAGCGCGGGACCCTTGATATTTTTCATCGTTACCCCTCGTTTTGGTATATCAAAGACTAAGTGAATTAAGCCCTGGTAACAAGTCATGATTGTGCACTCTATATGCCTTGACTATTGACGACAGTTGGAGCTCCGAGAGAAATATCGACAACCGAAAAACGGTACATTTGCGCGACTGGTGGGTGAAGCTACCCAGGGATATTCTTCAGACACTCTACCCAAAAACCTGCCAAACGGCATCAGTTTTACAATGTCCACC
>CAYGSW010000131.1:0-16007 GCA_964352535.1 uncultured Granulosicoccaceae bacterium
TGAGGCCGCAGCGGTGCCGCTGCGCGAAACCATTTTTGCCGATTCTTTTGAGTAGTAGCCTGGATAGCCCCGCGGGAAACGGCCTGACCCGCTTCCGCCCCATAGGCCTTGGTTCAAATCAGGCGATGTAAGACTGTCCCTGGAAAGGCAACCGGGTGAGGAATTTGCCGGTGGCATCAGCGATGGCGTTGGCAACGGCGGCAGCGATCGGTGGCAGGCCGGGTTCGCCGACGCCGCTGGGCGCTTCGGCGGATTTAACGATATGCACCTCAATATCCGGCATTTCGCTGATCCGCAGTGGCCGATAGTTCTGAAAATTGCTCTGGTCGACGACACCATTAGTCAGGGTTATCTGTTCCCGCAGGGCCGCCGATAAGCCATAGCCAATCGCGCCTTCCATCTGTGCCCGAATGATGTCAGGGGTAACCGCAACGCCGCAGTCAATGGCACACACCACCCGGTCCACCCTCAGCTGATCGTCAGCCGACACGGTGACCTCTGCGACCTGGGCAACATAGCTGGCGAAGGATTTGTGCAGGGCTATTCCTCGCCCACGTCCTTTGCCCAGGGGTTCACCCCAACCCGCAGCGCTGGCCGCCAGATTCAACACCCCCAGCAGGCGATCATGACCCTGCAACATGCCCCTGCGCATTTCGTAGGGGTCGGCGTTGCAGGCTTTGGCAGCCATGTCAAAAAACACCTCGGTGGCGTAGGCATTGTGGGAGTGACCCACAGAACGCCACCACAACACTGGAATGCCGGAGGCAACCATGTGGACATCAAGGTGAAAATTGTCAATCGCGTAGGGTAGATGGTGTGACCCTTCAACCGCCGTCGGGTCTATACCATTGCGTATGAACTTCTCTGCACTGGTACCCTTTAAGATGGATTGCGACACCACTCGTTGATTCCAGCCCACCAGCTTGTTGTCATCGCTGATGGCGGCGCGGATGCGGTGGGCGGCCATGGGGCGATAGCGTCCGCCCCTCATGTCGTCTTCCCGTGACCACTGGAGTTTTATTGGGAAGGCGCCGTCGACAGCCATGGCAATAAACGCCGCCTCGGCCACAAAATCGCAATCGGCGGGGGATCGCCGGCCGAAACTGCCACCGGCAATTACGGTGTTAATGAAAACCTGCTCGGGATTCAGGCCGGTGATCTCAGCCACCATTTCCTGATCTACCGACGGTTGCTGTGAAGCGGTCCAAACATCACAGCGCTGGTCGCCAAGTTCGACCATGCAGTTCAACGGTTCCATCGCGGCGTGGGCCAAAAACGGGAAGGCAAATTCAGCCTCCACGACCTTGTTGGCCGATTTAAAGGCTAGCGTTACGTCTCCGTCGTCGCGACTGATAGCGCCGGGCTGGTTAAGTTGTTGTTGGTATTGGGCCCGAAGTTCAGCGCTGCCCCGGTTCTCGGCGTTGGTTTCGTCCCAGCTAAGCTTCAGCTCGCCCCGGGCCTTCACGGCGGTGACGTAGCTGTCGGCGAGCACCGCCACTCCCCGGGGTATTGCTACCACCTTGGAAACGCCTGGCACCTGTAGGGCTTTGCTGGAGTCCAGGGTTTTCAGCCTGGCGCCAAATTTGGGCGGTCGCGCTACCACGGCAATTTTCATATTAGGCCTGGTGAGGTCTGTGCCGAATAGGGCGCTGCCGTCGGTTTTTGCCGCTGAATCCTTGCGCGGCAGACGAGTACCTATCAAACGAAATTCGCTGGGATCCTTAAGCGCCACTTCCCCGGGTGGCTCCATCTGCCCTGCGGCCGAGGCCAGTTCGCCAAAGCTTGCGCTGTCAGATCCGCTGAATACTCGACCAGACTTCACTGAAACCCGTGCAAGTTCTACCCCCCACCGCTTTGCTGCTGCTTGAACCAGCAGCGCCCGGGCTCCGGCGCCAGCCTGTCGTAGCTGGGTCCAGGAGTTGGCCAGCGACGTTGACCCACCGGTGGCCTGTTTGCTGCTGAACATGAGGTTTCGATAGATGGCTTTATCCGCGGGGGCAAACGCCGTGTCAATCTGGGACCAGTCGGCGTCCATTTCTTCCGCCACGATGGCGGCCAGTCCAGTGGTAACACCCTGGCCTTTCTCCAGGTGTTTGATCACAACCGTTACGCTGTTGTCCGAGTTCACTCGTACAAAATCATTCATGATGACCAGGCCTGATGAGGCGTTGCCTGGGGCACCGTAGGAAGCGCCGCTAAATACGCTGACCATACCGATGGCAAATCCGGTGCTTCCCAAAGCTGTAACCTTGAGAAACTCGCGACGGCTGTTGTCTGGGGCGTCCGGCTTGAATCTTTGGGCGGATTTTGAAGTATCACTCATGCCATCAGTCTACACATTTGCTTGCAGGTCAAAGGCGGTGATTTCGTGTTGACCATTGACAGGGTCGATTGATCTGGGACAGCGCCACTGACAGACTACAAAACGACAAATTCCTGTCGGTTATGAGCCACCAACGGAGGCATGCTGCCCATGAGCGACCCACTACCGAGCATTGCTATCATTGGAGGTACCGGCGCGTTGGGCAGCGGTTTGGCCTTTCGCTGGGCTAAAGCCGGTTATCCCATCATGATTGGTTCACGCAATGCTGCCAGCAGTGCTGAGGCGGCAGCAGCGCTTAATGCTCGACTTTCTTGCTCGTTGGTCAGCGGTGGTGAGAACCTTGCGGTGGCTGAGCAGGCACAGCTCATTGTTGTCACTGTGCCCTTCGCCAGCCACCAAAGCACCATGGAAAAAATTCGCCAGGCGGCGGTGGGTAAAGTGGTACTGGATACCACTGTACCGCTGGTGCCGCCGAAGGTTAGCCGGGTACAGCTGTCGGAGTACTGGCCAGCCGCGCGCAGCGCACAGAAAATTCTCGGTGACCAGGTTAGAGTCGTTTCGGCGTTCCATAATGTGGCAGCGGCCCATTTGCAACACGACAACGGTGATGAGAAAAGCGACGTACTGGTTTGCGGCAACGACCCAGCTGCTCGGGCTGAAGTCATCACCCTGGTCGAAGCCGCGGGATATCGGGGTTGGCATGCCGGACCCATCGACAATTCCGTGGTGGGAGAAGCGTTAACCTCAGTGCTCATTTTTATCAACAAGCGCTATGGCATTCAGGGCTCAGGGATTCAGATCGTCGGTCACACTCAATGATTGACCACACTTTTGCCCAGCAGCCCTCAGACCGCAAAACCTGGGCGGTGGTGCCGATAAAACAACTCCATCGGGCGAAGCAGCGACTGACCAGCTGCCTGTCTGCTGGAGAGCGACGGCTGCTAGCAGTCACCATGCTGGGCGATGTTCTGTTGGCATTATCCAAATCTTCTCGCCTTGCTGGCTTTAGCGTGGTGACGGGAGATGCAACCGTCATCGCCCTGGCCAAGGACTACGGCGCCGGGGTAATCGAGACCCAGGCTGACTGCGGCCAGTCTGCCGCGCTCTATCAAGCAACCGGTCTGCTGGCCGACACTGGCGTTAGTCGAGTCATGATCTTGCCCGGTGATACACCCCTGGTCACTGCGGCGGAAATTGATGCCGTCGCCTCCAGCATGCACAGCGCTGACAGCGTTACCGTTGTGGCTAACTGCCAGGGTACTGGCACTAACTGCATGGCCAGTTTTCTGCCGTTGCCAATACCCCTGGCCTTTGGCCTTAACTCATTTCCCCAGCACTGCTCGTTCATAGAGGACGCAGGGTTGAAGGTGGTCAGTCTTGCCCTGGAAGGTTTGACGCTGGATATCGATACACGAGACGATTTGCTCGCGTTGCGTCAGTTAACCCCTCGGACGCATACCCAAAAGTTGCTGGCAGGCCACCAATTTGGTCGACGTTTGCCAGCCACCGCCGGCCCCTTAGCCGGTCATGCATGTTCCATCGCTAGCGGGCAACTACCGCTGTGATCACCCTGCGGGGACTGGCTGATAGCCCTATCACTGACGAACAGCTGCTGCGGGTCGAACACCCCGAAGAGTTAGAATTCCTGGTGGCTAGAGCCGCGCAACAGCGAGACCGTGGGCATGGAGATATCGTCAGCTATTCAAAAAAAGTCTTTATCCCCTTAACCCGGCTGTGTCGTGATGTTTGCCACTATTGCACCTACGCCAAAACCCCTTCACAAATTTCACAGCCCTTTCTCTCCGTTGAGGAGGTTCTGGCCATCGCCCAAGCGGGACAGCGGGCAGGCTGTAAAGAAGCCTTGTTTACCCTGGGCGACAAGCCCGAGCTGCGCTACCGCGCCGCGCGACAGTGGTTAACAGCTGCCGGCTTTGATTCCACCTTGCACTACGTTGCATCGATGGCCCACAGGGTGCTTCAAGAAACCGGCTTGTTGCCACACATTAATGCTGGCCTGATGAGTCCGGCCGAGATGGCGATGTTACGCCAGGTGTCGGTTTCGCAAGGGCTGATGCTGGAGGCCCTGGCGCCACAATTGGGCGAAAAAGGCGGCCCACACTTTGGCTCGCCAGATAAAGACCCATTTCGACGATTGCAAAATATTCGCGCCGCTGGTGAGCTGCAGATTCCGTTTACCACAGGGCTGCTGGTGGGTATTGGTGAAACCCGTCAGCAAAGGCTGCGGGCGCTGCGAGTATTGAAGGCCATGCACGATGAATACGGCCATATTCAGGAAATCATCATCCAGAACTTTCGTGCCAAGCCTGGTACAAAAATGGCCGGTACGGTGGAGCCCGATATCCAACAGTTAGCCTGGACCGTGGCGGCGGCTCGACTGATTTTTGGTTCCCGGATGAACCTGCAGGTTCCGCCTAATTTGAACCGTGGATCCAGTGCAATTCTGATTGGCGCCGGGATCAACGATTGGGGCGGCGTTTCGCCGGTGACCCCAGACCATGTGAACCCGGAAGCCGAATGGCCGCAGCTGGACGTGCTGCAGGCTGAGACCGCAGCTGCCGGTAAGACCCTGGTAGAACGGTTGGCCGTCTACCCGTCCTACCTGACTCAGCCCCATCGATGGTTGGATCCGGCGCTTAACAGCCCAACCTTGCAGCAGCAGGACGCTCAGGGTTACGCCCGCAGCGATGACTGGGTTGCCGGTGGCGCCTTAGTACCCGCGCCGGCCCGGCAGGGGATTTTGTCCGGCCGAGGCAAACCGCGCTATCGCTCTACCACCCTCGACTCGGTGTTACATCGAGCCGGTGAAGGTGAGCCCCTGGGCGCGGTTGATGTGGTGCAGCTGCTGGAGGTCCGGGGTGGGGCGGTGGAGGAGGTTTGTCAGGCGGCTGATGCCCTGCGCCGCAAGGTCAGTGGTGACGCTATCACCTATGTCATCAATCGCAATATCAACTACACCAACGTGTGTTATTTCAAATGCGGTTTTTGCGGGTTCTCCAAAGGCCAACGGACAACGCAGTCCCGGGGTAAGTCCTATGATCTGGCGCTTAACCAGATTGTTGATAGAGCCCGTGAGGCTGCTGACCGTGGCGCCACCGAGGTATGTCTACAGGGGGGGATACACCCTCGATATACCGGCGATACCTACCTGGATATCTGCCGGGCTATACGCAGCGAAGTGCCCAATCTGGCGATTCATGGATTTTCGCCGCTGGAAATTTGGCAGGGCGCAAAAACCTTGAATACTAGCCTGCAGAAATTCCTTGAACGTCTCCAAGATGCCGGCCTTGGATCGCTGCCGGGTACCGCCGCGGAAATTCTGCATGACCAGGTACGGGCAAAAATTTGCCCTGATAAAATATCCGCAAACCAGTGGCTTACAGTGATCAGTGCGGCCCACCAGGTGGGCCTGAAGACCACAGCAACCATAATGTTCGGTCATGTTGAGCAATATCGGCATGTGGCGGCGCACCTGCTGCGGGTTCGCGCATTGCAGCAGCGCACCGGAGGCATCACCGAATTTGTGCCACTGCCCTTTGTTCATATGCAGGCACCGATATTTATCAACGGCCAAGCGCGTAAAGGACCAACCTATCGTGAGGCTTTACTGATTCATGCGGTGGCAAGGTTGGTGTTGAATCCGTACATTACCAATATCCAAACGTCTTGGACCAAAATGGGGGTTGACGGTGCCATTGCCTGTCTGCAGGCCGGCTGTAACGATTTTGGTGGCACGCTGATGAACGAGAGCATCAGTCGCGCCGCTGGCGCTAGCCATGGCCAGGAGCTCAGCGCTGACCAGATGGAACAAATCATCTGGAAGATGGGCCGCATTGCGCAGCAGCGCTCAACCCAATACGACACCTCTGCCGCTTTTACCCCATCGCCCATTGCCCCCCGGCCGTCTAATCACATTGCCTGATTCCCGCGGCCTTGAGCAGCTAAATCTTACGGCCATCGCGCATATCCCCCTGGTCCACCAGGGGGATGACCTGTCTGATGTGATTAGTCGGGGCCTGGTGAGCAGCGGGCTAAAATTGCAGCACGACGATGTCCTGGTGGTGGCCCAGAAAATCGTCTCCAAAGCTGAAGGCCGTCTAGTCCAGCTGGCCAGCGTTAAGCCGAGTAAACGGGCCCAGGAGTTTGCGACTCAAATGGGCCGGGACCCCAGGGTGATAGAGCTGGTGCTGCGCGAATCCATCAACATTATTCGTCACAATGAGCGGGTCCTAATTACGGAAAATCGGCTGGGCATCATCATGGCCAATGCGGGCATTGATCAATCCAACGTTGAGGCCGGAACGGCCCTTTTGCTGCCTGAAGATCCAGACCAATCCGCTCAAACCCTTCGCGCTGGATTGAAAAAGCGTTGGCAAGTTAACCTTGGCGTGATTGTGGCGGACAGCATCGGAAGGGCCTGGCGCCGGGGTGTGATTGGCCACGCGATTGGGGTGGCTGGACTTCCCGCCGTTGTGGATCTTAGAAAGCAAATCGATTTATATGGCAGAGAACTGAAAGTGACCGAAACCGGGTTGGCCGATGAGATTGCGGCGGCCGCGACCATTGTCATGGGCCAGGCAGGTGAAGGAGTTCCAGGGGTGATCGTTCGCGGAATTCCCCATCATGACTCGGAGTCACCGGCAACAGCCCTGCTGCGGCCGCAGCAGGAAGACCTATTCCGATGAGCGCAAATATTGTCGCTTTGTCCGGCGGGGTGGGCGGCGCCAAGCTGGCGTTTGGCTTATCGTTGGTGTTGGAAAAGCAGGCGCTGGCCGTCATTGCCAACACCGCAGATGACTTTGAGCATCTGGGGCTAAAAATCTGCCCAGACATCGATACGCTGATCTACACCCTTAGCGAACGCAACAATCCGATAACGGGCTGGGGCCGGCGGGATGAAACCTGGTCTTTTATGGCGTCCGTTAAGGAGCTGGTACCTGAGAGCTGGTTTTCTCTGGGTGACCAGGATCTGGCGGTGCACGTCTGGAGAACCTGGCAGTTGAGTTTAGGGCGCACCCTCAGCGATGTGACGAAGGAGCTGGCTGGCGTCATGAATGCCCCGGCAACGGTGATCCCGATGAGCGACGATTCGGTTCAAACGATGCTCGATACTGATCTGGGGATGCTGGAGTTTCAGGACTATTTTGTTCGTCGCCAATGCGAGCCCAGGGTCAATGCCGTTGGCTTTGCAGGGGCGGAAAGGGCCCGGCCATCGCCGGCTTTCGCGCAGCTGCTCAGCAACCCCCAGATTGATGGATTTATTATCTGTCCTTCCAATCCGTATCTCAGCATTGACCCTATACTCAGTATCCCCGGCGTTACCGAAGCGTTGAAGCGGCATCGGGCACCGGTGATCGCCGTATCCCCCATCGTTGGCGGTGACTCCTTGAAAGGTCCTACCTCAAAGATGATGGGTGAGCTGAAGATCCCCTGTAGCGTGAGTTCCATCGCAAACCACTATCACGGCCTGATTGATCTGCTGTTTATTGATAACACCGATGCTGACCAGAAGCCTGCGCTATTGGACCAGGGGGTTGAGGTGGCTGTTGCTAATATCGTGATGGAGAACAGGCAGAATAAGGTGGCGCTGGCTGAAACAATTCTGGCGTTGTTCTAAGCTGTGCTGCACCGGCACCAATTGGGTGCCTGGCTTGCCTGATAGAACAATTCAATCACCCCGAGGCAACTGCCGGTATAAACTACCCACTGAGATAAGTTGAGCCCAGTAGTTGCACGTCATGACGTCTAAAAACCACAGCATGTTCCCCACGGCCACTCACGATGAGAATGCGCAGCAGGATTTCGTTCGAAGTCTGATGTCTCACCTTTACGAGGAGGTGATGCCGGGCAATCGCCTGCTTTATGACAATCACGTAGTACCTCAGTACTTGAAAGACAAAGGTAGGCCACCCAATGGTCGATCTGAGGTTCGTCGAGCGCTGGAAAGTGAGCCTTACAACCAGATGTGGGCGTCATTAATGCGCACCAGTCAGGAGATGATGTATACCGCTGTTCGCCCCAGCATTGAACGCCAGATGCCGGAATTGAAGCAGCGGGCCCGGGCGTTGGGTAGCCAATTGGGTTCGGTGACCATCGATCCAGATTTTCAGATGCCTGCCTACCATACTAAGGTGGATATACATTGCAAGCCGGGTGCCTATCATGCCCAGCTGGACGCTGAAGACTTCTTAGCCGGGGCTGAGTTTGATCGAACCATCATGCTGTATTTTCAAGGGGTAACCGGGCCCCTTTGTGACGACATTGGTCGTTCCATGGGAGTTTGGATTCAGCAGCAGTATGGGGATCTCAAACCCCTGCGAATTTTAGATATGGGCTGCACCATCGGGCATAACAGTTTGCCCTATGCTGAGCTATACCCCGACGCTGAGGTTCACGCCATTGACGTTGCCGAGCCCTGTTTGCTTTACGGCCATTATCGAGCCGAAGCCCTGGGGCAAGGGGTTCATTTCAGTCAGCAAAATGCCGAGAAAACGAATTTTGCTGACGGCTCTTTTGATCTGATCGTGTCCCATACCATGCTCCATGAGACCTCCCACAAGGCGGCGCCGCGGATCATCAAGGAGTGTCATCGCTTACTGCGAACTGGCGGCTTGGTTTTGCATATGGACTCGTTTGGCATGAGCGATCCCTATTACAAGTATCTGAACGAATGGAACGCGCTGTACAACAACGAACCGTATATGGGCAAAGTAGTGGACGAAGATTTTGCCGCAATGTTTGACGCCGCAGGGTTTTCCCAGGCCGCGTTCTTTCAGCAGCAGATACCCAGCCTGCTGATGCCAAAACGCGATGCTAATGAGTCGGGTAAGACCCTCGGTATTGGTTATTACCACGCCATAGGGGCGCGCAAGTGAGCTTCGCGGCCGCTGCCGGAGAGCATTTATGGCGTATCTGAAACAACGACCAACCGTCGCCAAGGGCCGTCGCCCGCATTTTTTTGACGACCCCAGTATCGATAAATTGTTGTCCATGGTGATGGCATTAACGGCAGAGCTTTCGGTGCTGCGAGAGCGCGTGGACACCCATCAGCAGTTGGCAGAACAGGACCTGCTGCCAACCAGCGAAAACGTTGAGACCTTTGAGATTAGCGAACCGTTGAAGGCGGAACGAGCAGAGCAAAGAGCCGCTTTCCTGAAGCGGGTTTTACGGGTCATTTCTGATGACCTTGAGCGGATGAAACGCGAAGCTCCAGACCAACCATCAGATCCAGGTTACCCACAACCGGAAAACCTGGATCAGTAGTCCAGCGGGCTGATCAGTCCCCTGACTCAGTTCGAGCTGGCAGGCTAGCCAGGTCCTGACGCAGAAACATCGCCCCACGCAGGTAGTGAAAAGCAATCCATAGCGCGACGCAAGTCACCCCCAGCAGGGCGTAGCGCAAAGATTCGACCCCTTTGCTGGGTTCCAGCGCATCGCTGGCAATTCCCACCAGCTGTGGCCCCAGGCCCGCGCCGACCAGATTGATCATCAGCAGCAGCGTTGCTGCTGTTACTGCTCTCATATTGGCGGGCACCAGGGACTGGGTGGTGGCAAATACCGGTCCAAGGTTAGTACCGCCCAGAAACGCCGGTATCAGCCAAAGCCACATGGCCAGCGTCTTGTTTTCGGTCAGAAAAAAGGTAACGGCCACCGGCAATACGATCAAAATGCAAATGGCTGGGAGCCACAAATACCAACGCATGTCTCGTTTTGAAAGACGGTCAGCAAGGTAGCCTCCCAGGAACGTGCCGACGGCGCCAACAACGCCGGCCACCAGCGCTAGGTAGGTCCCTATCTCGCCATAGTTCATGCCGTGGGACCTAACCAGAAACGCGGGTAGCCAAATCACCGTGCCCAGACCCATAAAGGCCTGTAAAGCCGCCCCCATTCCTATGTGGCGCAATGAGCGCCGGGCCCAAATAAAGGAAAAAATCTGCCGGATCGGCGGAATCGTCGGCTTGCCCTGATCGGTGGGCAGCAATTGTCTTGTGGGTTCTTTCAGGGTCCAGACCAGCAGCGCCGCCAGGGCCAGGCCCGGGATGCCTGCGAGAAGAAATGCAGGGCGCCAGCCGAATATTTCGTTCACCCAGCCACCGCCAAAGAAGCCAATCACCAAAGAGAGATTAACGCCCAGGGCAAAAATACCCATGGCTGTGCCGCGTTCTTTGGGAGCAAACAGATCGGCAATCATTGAATGTGACGGGGCGTTTGTTCCGGCCTCGCCAATGCCGATAAAAAATCGCGCGACCACCAGCTGCCAGAATTGGGTGACCATTCCGCAGGCTGCCGTCAGGGCGCTGAAGACTGTCAGCGAGGCGGTAATGATCTTTTTCCGGTTGTAACGGTCAGCCAGCATGGCGAAGGGAATACCCATGATGGAATAAAACACGGCGAACGCCAGTCCATAGAGAAATCCCAGCTGGGTGTCGGTGGCGCCGAACTCAACCTTGATGGACTGCAGCAGTATGGACAGGATCTGACGATCTATATTGTTGAACACATAAACCGCCGTCAGCAGAGCCAAGGCGTAATTACGATAGCTGATCGTGCGTCCGAGTATGGTCAGCCCGCCGGATTCGCTCATGGGTTAGTGCCTTTCAATTAACTACGATGATTGTTGCTGTGGGCTACGTCAGAACTTTTCCAGTATCAACAGCCGATTTCCGTCAGGATCAACGAGCGCCAGCTCCCGGGCAATCAGCTTTTGCTCAGCGTCACGGGTTTCATCAGGTGGAAAGATAACCTCATAGCCGCCAGCAGTCGCTCTGGTATAGATGGCGAGTACGTCGCTTCGGTCCGCGACCAGCGTTGGCGCGTTGCGGCGGTTAGCGGCGGCGTCAATAGTTCTGCCAGGAACGTATAGTAAAGAAAACGTCAGGCTTTTGCCGTCGGCGGACATAATGGCAACGGTTGGAATAACATCGTCCCCCATGTTGACCATTTTGCGTAATCGATGATTGTCATAGGGTGCGGTCAGCAGAACGTGGAAGCCGAGCAGGTCGCGATAAAAGGACAGGGCCTTGTCAAGGTCCGACACCTGGATAAATGCCCTAACCCTATCCACAAGCTCGGCTTGTGCTGCAGCAGAGGGTTGTCTGCCCTGGCCGTCAGATGCCCCAGGGTTTTCTGACTCTTGAGAAAAAAGTGGCATTGAGAATGAACTCAATGCCACCCAGAAACCCAGTATTTTTAGCCTGTTCATGGACCCGATCAACAATGCCGGGCCGCGGATTGATTGGGCTGAAAAGTTGCCCAGAACAGCATCGGTGCAAGGTTAAAACTCATAGGTTAGACGTACGCCAACTTCTCGCTTGTCCAGTGGCTGTACCGGTGCGCCCTGAAAGGTAAAGAAGTTAGGTCCATCAGTTTGAGACGGAGAGAAGTCAAGCAGACGACGGCCAGTCCGCCAGCCATCTTCGTCAGCGCAGTTTCTGCAATACAGCTCAAGGCGCAGCTGCTCGTCACTGATCATTCCAAATCGCAGGTTTAGCAGCTGGTAGGCGGCGATGGTGGACAGGTTGGTCTCATCGGTGAAGCTTTTGCCGTTGTAGATAAAATCACCCCGTGCATAGGTATCCCATTGGCCAACTGTGGGTCCGTTCCATGTGGCTGACAGGGCGCCGCTATATTTTGGTGACCTGGGCAGGTTGTTGCCATCAGCGCGGAAGTTCGTGCCCGCTGGAACTCCTAACAATCTGTTAAACGATGAGTTGGTGTATTCATCATAGGTGGCGTCGTTATAGCCTGCGGCAAACCGCAGCATCAGCGTATCGGTGGGTGACCAACCGGTTTCCAGCTCAATACCCTGCAGAGTTGCCGATCCTTCCAGTCTCAGGGAAGCGACAGCCCCCAGAGAGCTGGAAAACGGGATCACCGCCGACGATTTCACGTTCTCCCATTCCATGGAATAGGCGGAGACGGTCAGCCAGGCGTTGATATTGGTGAACTGCTGCTTCCAGCCAATTTCCACGTTGCTGATTTCTTCGTCGCCAAGCACCTCCGGAACTTCTGGGAAGAGTGCACGGAATGCGGCCAACTCATCTGCGGGTAGAGTTAGGAACAGCGAATTAACCTGGCCCGGAAGGGTGCCCTCGGAGTAACTGGCGTAGAGCGTGGTGTTCTGACCTGGCGAGTAGGTGGCGATGAGTCGTGGATTGGTGCTGGTGGACTCCAGCGGGTCGCCAAATACCGCTGGATTGGCGCCGTTGGAAGCGCCGTCAATTTTTTCTTCATCCTGGTATCGCGCCTCCACTGAGACGGAAAATTGCTCGGTCACATCATATTCAATGGCGGCAAATACCCCCAGGGTTTCAATGGTGGAATCTTCTGTAGTCACTGGAGGTAGAAATGGGCCGCCAAATACGTTGCTAAATAATGTATAGCCCGCGTCCAGGTCGCCGCCGGCTTCTGAGTCGAAGTAGGAAATGCCCGCCATCGCGCGGAATTTTCCGCCATTGTCAAAAGACAGTCGGGCCTCAATGGATTCAGATTCCAGGTTCAAAAACCCTCGGGTGATCCAGCCCTGGCTATCAGTTCCATCAGCGTCTCGAATCGCATTCACATCACGTTTGTTACTGCCGTATAGGGCGCTGAGGGTCAAGGCGTCTGAGATCTGGTAGTCGGCGGTGATGGACAGGTTTTGAAAATCCGCTGCCAGCCCGAAGGTGTTTAGCGACGGGGTGCCATTGGAAGGAATATCAGGATTTAAGAGTATGTCGCGGCTGTCAATGGGTCCATTGGGACCATTAATACTATAAAACGATGTGTTGCTGGACACCGGCACCACCGGTACATCGCCACAGACATAGTCTGCCGTCAACGCGCTGGTCACCTGGCCGGCGTCGGTCTGGTAGGTCACCGGCGTGCCGGCACCGCAGGTACCAAATAGCCGATAGGGGACAAAGGTTGTTGCCGCTGCGCCGTCCCGATCCTGGCTCAGGGTGACACGGGCTTTTACTCGAAGTTTGTCGTTGGGCGTATACAGCAGCGTGCCATTGAAGGCGTCGGTGCGCTCTTCGCCTAAAGTTGCCCCCTCCGTAGAGGTGAACATACCGCCTCTTTTCACCGACGACAGGGTAACTCTGCCCGCCAACACATCGTCGATTAAACCGTTCTCCACGCTCAGACTTAGGTTATGAGAACCAAATTGCGGATTGAATTCAGCGCTGATGCTGCCACCAAACTCCTGCTTCGGGTCCTTGGTGATGTAATTGGCAGCGCCGCCAAAAGTTCCTCGGCCGAAAAACACCGGCTGTGGGCCGCGAATAATTTCCACGCGTTCCACGTCGGCGTAGCCGACAGATTGCTGGCCCGCCGCTATCGAGATGCCGTCAACTAAGAAGGCTCCTGTGGTGTTGATGGGAAACAGCTGATCGGTATTCATGCCCCGAAATCGAAGTTCGGAAACGTAGCGACCAGCCTGGGAGCTGCCAAGATTCTGGAAATCCAGTCCGGGCGTAAAAGCCGCCAAATCTTCCAGTTCACCAACCCCAGAGGCCAAAAGGGCTTCAGCGGAAAAGGCCTGAATGGATAATGGTACCTCCAGGATAGACTCGTTGCGCTTTCGGGCTGTAACGACAATCTCTTCCAGATCCTGGGCGATGGCGATATCGCTGGTGGAAATGGCTATGACCAGCGCGAGTGCTATGGGTATTTTGTAAGTCGCTGACATTAGTTGGGTCCCCTTAGTCGTGAGTTGGCTTTTCGCTGAGGTGTGCACGACGACGTGTCGGTTTGGCCCTCACTTTTAGCAAGTGGCGAAGTTGCACAAGGATTCAGTATGTGCGCCAAAGTGTTGCGGTTCTGGCTGGCGCTTGTCTAAGTGTTTTTACGTATTTCCACATAGGCGGATTCTATTGGTGAGAGCTATTGATCCAATTGGTCCATGATCTGGCTGTAGCTTTGTTTGTCCGTTGCGGTCTCAAGGCGTTCCAGTTCATCGGTGACTGCGCGAAATATTCGTTCCACAAAAGCATCGCGTTTTTCCTGCCTTTGCTTGGCCACATCGTCGCTGACGGTTTCGTTCTCAACCCCGTGGGCCGTAGGTAGCAGGCCCTTGTCAGCCATCCGCTCATGGGTATCAATACGGTCGCGCAGGGTTGAAACTTCCGCCGCCAGAGCCATAGTGATGGCGACCAGCTTGTCGACCCCGGGATTATCAAAAAATATCGGTTTACGGCCTCTGGCAGTTTTAGGACGCGTTTGGTGAGACATCAGGTACGCCTTGCTTATTTGGGCAGATGGTGACTCATCATCTCTCCAATGGGCTGGCGACCCAAATGGAATAACCTATTTGCGTATTGCCAGTATCTATTGCCTGGTCAATGCGAAATGCCTATGACTTGATACCCGTGTTGGTTTGACTCAGGCAAGGTTGCTAAAAGTACAATGGCCATCAACAGTCCCAACATCTGACGAAGTAATCAGGAGTCGAATTTTAAATGTCTGCAAACTCTCCGAGACCAGCGCACCACGACATGATGCCTGAGTTGGCCCACGACGAAGAAAGCCGCCAGGGCTTCGTGCGCAGCATGCGCAGAATCATTACCTCCCGACTGACTCCAGGCCACCAGGCGGTTTACAACGCCCGAGTACTGCCAAAAGTCCTGCAGGCGCAGGGTCATGAGCCCGCACATCGGGACGAAATCACCCCGGCGATGAAAGCAGACCCCTACCATCAAATGTGGAGTTCACTGCTGCGCAATACTCAGGAGTTGATGTGGGAATCCATCATCCCGGGGGTGGAACGGCAGGCTGACAATCTCAATCAGCGCTTTATTGAGCAAAAGTCTCGAGCTGATGCATTGGGTTCGCTGACTCTCAACCCTGAGCTGGAACTGCCATCCTACGCCCGTAAGATTGACTACCACACCATGCCGGGTGGCTATTTGTCAGAAACCTCAGACGATGATGTCACTTCCGGGGCGTTGTATGAGCAGAGTATTCATCTTTATATGATGGGTGGGCTGGGGGACTATAACGATGGGATTGGAGAAATGCTCAGCGCCTATATGTTGAGCAAATATCCTGACCTGAAGCCCCAGCGTATTTTGGACATGGGTTGCACCATTGGACATAGCACCGGGCCGTACACGGAAAAGTACCCGGACGCAGAAGTTCATGGTATCGACCTATGCGCGCCGCTTTTGCGCTATGGCTTTGCGCGCAGTCAGTCCATGGGAAAAGCCATTCATTTTTCCCAGCAAAATGCCGAATGCACCGACTTTGAGGACAACTCCTTCGACCTGATTGTGTCCCATATAATGATGCACGAAACCTCAACCGCCGCGGTTAAGAACATTCTAAAAGAGTGCCGCCGGTTAGTTCGTCCAGGTGGCGTGGTTGCGCACCTGGAGATGCTGCCATTTTCTAAAAAAACCGTGTTGCAGCAGTACCTGACGGACTGGGACAGTCGCAATAACAACGAGCCATTTATCGGCCGCTTGAATGAACTGGATATGGCTGAGCTGCTTAGTAAGGCCGGCTTTAGCGATGAAGAACTGTTCGTAGACTTTGTTCCCATCGATTTCCAGAAACGCGATAAGAGTAGTATTGACTACGCCCATTTGATTGGCGCTGAACGTCATATCTTTGGTGCTCAGGCCTCACTCGCCTAGCCCGCATTATTCATGAAGGTCGGATGGCTGGTCTCAGCTGGCGAGTCCAG
>CAYGSW010000132.1:0-14750 GCA_964352535.1 uncultured Granulosicoccaceae bacterium
CGAACACAGACAGGCCCGCTGAATCCTAATATTTCGGGTTGACGGACTACTAGGATGCTCCACGCCCACTGGCCAGAACAGCAAACAGCTCACGACTCTTCAGCGGTTTGTCACCCAGCTGAATGCGTAGAATCTGCCGCATTAACACGCGGCACTCGCTAATCACTTCGCTGTCGCTGAAATCGAGTTCGTGCATGGCAATAAGAGTTTTACCGTGGACACGTACACCTTCATCGATCGTCATGCCATCAGGGTGCACAGAGGGGCTGCTGGATGTGTAATCTCCCTTGAGCTCACCCGACAGGGCACCCAGGCGATGCTTCTCCTTCAGCAAGCCAAGTCCGGCACTGCCCTGCACTGGAATAGCCACGGCGTTGGCCGGGTGATAGAGATACTCACACTCGGGTATCACCTTTGAGCCATCGGGTGTACAGTAGGGTAAATCTGGCAGCACACCCATTACATCCAGCAATTGAAGCTCAAAGCTACGCAACACAACCTCATAGTGAATCGTTGCCTGGGCAAGTTCCGATAACGCCAGAGAGTAATAGGCAAACACTTGATCCTGCGGCTGATCCTTACCCAACAGTCTGAGCATCAACTCATTGATGTAATAACCACAGGCAAGCTCGACATCCGCCAGTGGCAGCGCTGCCCCACTCTCCTCGATACCCGTCAGAGTGCGAAGATCACCTCCACCCACCCACGATAAAAGCAACGGTCTGAAAGGCTGATACAAAGCGCGAATCTGTGGTCGGGAATTGCGTGCACTTTTCGCCAGCAACGCCACCCTGCCATGGGTAAGCGTGAACGCATCAACAATGAAACTGCTCTCTTGATACTCCCGATAATGCAGGATGTACCCCGGTTGCAGTGATGTGCTGACGCTGACGTCGTTCACTGGCCCGCCTTCGCGAGGATGACAAGGCTTGGGCAAGTGCCATTCATTGTCAGAAAACTCTCAATCAAGGGTTGTCATAACCCAGACTGCGAAGCGCTCGTTCATCATCTGCCCAGCCCTCTTTCACGCGTACCCACAGTTGCAGGTAAACCTTGTTCCCGAACAAAGTCTCAAGCGTTGTTCTGGCGCGTGTACCCACCTCTTTCAACTGCGTGCCACCTTTACCGATAACAATGCTTTTCTGGCTGTTCTTGGCCACCCAGATAACCGCACCGATGCGCAGTAAATCCGGTGACTCTTCGAATGTTTCAATGTCGACGCTCAAGGCATAGGGCAATTCTGCAGAAAGTAATCGCGTCAGTTGCTCACGCACCGCCTCTGCTGCCAGAAACCGTGAAGAGCGGTCCGTGAGCTCATCTTCCCCATATCGCCAGGGCGCTTCGGGTATCAGCGCCTGCACTGCACGAGTCATGGCATCTACTCCGGAACCTTTGCGCGCCGAGATCAGAAACACCTCACGCAAGCGTTCGTGTTGTGGCAAACGAGTCAGAAAAGGCAGCAAGTCTTTTTTAAGCTTGATGTTGTCAATCTTGTTGACAGCAATGAAAAAAGGCACACCGGAGTTACTCACAAGATCAAAAGCGCGTTGATCGTCATCGTTCCATACCATCGCTTGCACCATCAGAATCACAATGTCCACATCATGCAATGCGGATGAGGCGGTGCGATTAAGTACCTGATTGAGCTTCAGGGTGCCTGTTACGTGTATGCCAGGGGTATCGACATAGATAACTTGATGGTCACCGACGGTCTGGATTCCCAGAATACTGTGCCGCGTTGTCTGTGGTTTATGCGCAGTGATGCTCAGCTTTTGCCCCACCAGCCGGTTAAGCAAGGTGGATTTGCCCACATTCGGCCGACCGGCAATCGACACCACACCACAATACTTCATCACAACACTCAACCATCGGATAATGGCAACAGTTTACGCGCTTTGCACTGGTGTTTAAGGGGTTTGTAGCGTTTTGAGCTTATCCAGCAGCAATTGCGCGGCAGCCTGTTCAGCCTTGCGACGACTGGATGCTGTCGCTGTCACCCGCAGCACAGGTTCCTGCAGGTCACATCGTACGGTAAAGCTCATTTCATGGGCTTTGCCACTCGTTTGCACAACTTCATAAAGGGGGCGATCCAGTCCCTGGCCCTGCAAGTGCTCCTGCAAACGCGTTTTCGGGTCCTTTAGCTGAGCTGAGGGGGGCAGCATGGCAACACGATTGCCATAAAGTCTGAGGACGAGCGCGCGCGCGCTCTCATAGCCTGCCTCGATAAACACAGCACCGATAAGTGATTCCACCACGTCCGATAATATGGAATCACGCTTGAAACCACCGCTGCGAAGTTCACCCACCCCCATATTCATGAAATCTCCCAACGCAAGCTCACGGGCAATTTCAGCCAACGTGCTTTCACGCACAAGGCTTGCACGCAAGCGGCTCAGTGCACCTTCGTCCTCATCCGGACGTTGATGATAGAGCTCAGTGGCAATGGTGAAATTCAGGAAACTGTCTCCCAGAAATTCAAGGCGCTCGTAATTGCGTGAGCCACTGGAACGATGGGACAGCGCTTCTGTCAGTAGTTGCTGGTCTTTGAACTGATAACCCAAACGATCAAGCAGTATCTGTATGTTTGCCATGCCTGCACTTTACCAGCGTCAGTGCAGGTGTGGGTCGATCTGCTATCAAGGCTCCAAAGGAGCGTTGGCAGATTTGTCAAAGCTGGTAACGATATCGATGTTGTGAAACAAGGTATCCCGGCGCTCATATTGGACAGTGATGAGATAGCCGCGCTTGGCATCGCGTGTCAGCTTGATTGTATCCTCTGCCTTCAAGTCCCACAGGTTGTTGGTCCGGTAGGCCTGATTGATGTATTTATAGACTTTGCTGCGCGGTTGCTTGAGGATTTCAGGCTTGGCCGCCAGATCTTCGGCCACCTTGGTTACCGTCCAGTGCTCAAAATAGTGTGGACCGACCTTGAACGCAAACAATCCAAAAAAAATGCCTACCGACATCAGCAACAAAATGCCTGTATAGCCCAGACCCTGCTGTCGTTTTAACTGTGGATATATGTTCGAGCGCATGCAACGACGTCCTCAAGATGGCACAACCCGTCAGGCGAAGCATCGGGTCATGTGTATGAATAGGGTGCTGCCCACCGGCCAATCAGGTTACCAGCGCGTGCTGGGCCTTCATGCAGGCGCAGGCAATTACACCAACTACTCATGCAGCGTCAGATTTGTTCAGTACCTGAGTGGCACAACCGTCCTTACGCTCATTCATTGCTCAGATGAACAAAAGTTATGCGAGCAATGTGAACAGTTCCGCAGTCTTAGGAGTCTGTCCGAGATTAAACTGCTCGGACTAGAGCGCGATAAATTTGCCAGATCTCCTCGTATATTTTGGCGACTAGAACAAGGAGGCTGGGCATTCTGCTGGCTCTGCAATCGCTACTGGATGCTATCGCCCAGGCGGCTCCAGATGATGCCATCGTTCCAGTGCATCCAGATAAAGCGGGCCTTGCCAACAAGGTTCTCCTCGGGAACAAATCCCCAGAATCTGCCATCGTTACTGCGATCGCGATTGTCTCCCACCATGAAGTAGTGCCCCTCTGGCACCACAAACGTTCCGGAGCGTTTGGATTCTTCACCGGGGAATTCGAGTATGCGATGTGCTTTGTCGCCCAGATGCTCCACGCGCTCTACAGCCCCTCTGACAA
This sequence comes from uncultured Granulosicoccaceae bacterium, assembly GCA_964352535.1. Lineage (GTDB taxonomy): Bacteria > Pseudomonadota > Gammaproteobacteria > Granulosicoccales > Granulosicoccaceae > Granulosicoccus. Next base: position 3,671 of record CAYGSW010000132.1, read on the forward strand.
GAAGCTCATTCACCGGGCTGATGTACGGCTCATCCCCCTCAGTCTCGATCACTTCACCGTTCACAATAAACAGTCGATCGATGTATTCTATCTCATCACCCGGCAGGCCGATGACGCGCTTGATGTAATCCAGTTTAGGGTTGTCTGGAAAGCGGAACACGGCTACATCGCCGCGTTCGGGCGACCCGGTGTCGAGGATTTTCGTGTGGGTGACGGGCAGACGCACCCCATAGCTGAATTTGTTCACCAGAATGAAATCGCCCACCAGAAGTGTCGGAATCATGGAGCCTGAGGGAATGCGAAAAGGCTCGAACAGGAATGAGCGAAGTACAAGCACGACAAGAAAAACCGGGAAGAACGATTGGACGTATTCGACGATTACCGGAACATCATCGCCCCGGCCAGCAGCACGTCTTTTGGGTGCAAACGCCAGAGCATCAATCAGCCAGATGATGCCGGTGATGGCTGTTGCCAGCACAAGCACGAGAGGAAAATTCAATTTATCAATCCAGCTGGAAGGCATCAGTTACGGTCCGATTGTAATACGGCAAGGAAGGCCTCCTGAGGGATCTCCACCTTTCCTACCTGCTTCATCCTGCGCTTGCCGGCTTTCTGCTTTTCCAGCAATTTTCGTTTTCGCGATACGTCGCCACCATAGCATTTGGCGGTTACGTTCTTGCGTAACGCCTTTATAGACGACCGGGCGATAATATGCGAGCCGATCGCCGCCTGCACCGCCACCTCGAACATCTGCCGCGGGATGATGTCCTTCATCTTGTCGGCCAGATCGCGACCGCGGCTTTGCGACCGATCGCGATGGATAATCGATGCCAGCGCATCAACTTTGTCGCCGTTTATCAGGATATCTACCTTGACAAGATCGGCTGCCTGAAAGCACTTGAATTCGTAATCAAACGATGCGTAGCCCTTACTCACCGATTTAAGCCGGTCAAAGAAATCCAGCACCACTTCTGACATGGGCAACTCGTAACTCATCTGTACCTGCCTGCCCAGATACTGCATGCTCACCTGCACCCCGCGCTTCTCCACGCACAATTTGATCACCTCACCCACATAGTCTTGCGGAGTGAGTATGTTCGCCCGGATAATCGGCTCACGAATCTGGTCGATGACGTTAATCATCGGTAGCTCGGACGGGTTGTGTATGTAGCTCAGCTCGCCTTTGGTATCCAGAATTTCGTACACCACTGTCGGTGCTGTGGAGATCAGATCGAGATTGTATTCACGCTCGAGGCGCTCCTGCACGATTTCCATGTGCAGCATCCCCAGAAAACCGCAGCGAAAGCCAAAGCCCAGCGCACTGGAAGATTCAGGTTCGAAGTGCAAGGCTGCATCATTGAGTCGCAGCTTGGATAACGCCTCGCGAAAGTTTTCATAATCGTCGCTCTCGATAGGGAACAGTCCGGCAAATACGCGCGGCTGCACCTCTTTGAAGTCCGGCAATGGCTCCGCGGCCGGGCGCGATGCCAGGGTGATCGTGTCACCCACGCGAGCCGCTTCGATCTCTTTGATTCCCGCAATGATAAAACCGACTTCTCCTGCACTGAGGCTGTCAGTGGTCTTGCGCTTTGGTGTGAATATGCCCACATCATCCGCCTGGAAGGTTCGGCCAGTGGACATGATCTGGATCTTGGCGCGTCGCTGAATAGACCCTTCGATAACCCGCACCAGCGTGACAACGCCCACGTAGGCATCGAACCAGGAATCAATAATCAAAGCCTTGAACGGTGCGTCCGTGTCGCCGCTGGGCGGCGGCACGCGCGCCACCAGTTGTTCAAGCAACTCGTCAATACCCTGGCCGGTTTTTGCACTGACATGAATGGCATCGTGCGCCTCGATACCAATGATCTCTTCAATTTCGTCCACAACCCGATCAGGATCTGCTGCAGGCAGATCGATCTTGTTGAGCACCGGAATGACTTCCAGATCCTGCTCGATAGCGGTATAGCAATTGGCCACGCTCTGGGCTTCTACCCCTTGCGAGGCGTCAACTACCAGCAGCGCTCCTTCGCACGCCGACAGCGAACGTGATACCTCATAGGAGAAGTCGACGTGCCCTGGCGTGTCGATGAAGTTCAAGTGATAGGTAACCCCATCCAGCGCCTTGTAATCCAGCGATACCGCCTGGGCCTTGATGGTGATGCCGCGCTCTTGCTCGATATCCATGGAATCAAGCACTTGCGCCGACATCTCGCGATCAGACAATCCTCCGCACACCTGGATGAACCGGTCAGCAATAGTGGACTTGCCATGATCGATATGGGCAATGATCGAGAAGTTACGTATGTTTTGCTGCATGCGGCTTGCGTTGCGTTAGGGGTATGAGCGTCAAGAAAAAGTGTTGGTGCGCGAAAGCGATGTCCCTGCGTCAGGACGTTGCCTCCGAGACCGGATTACTGACACACATTTCCGCTATTGTAGCTTGCCTGTACCTGTGCAAGCGCGTTACGAAGTGCTTCCAGATCCAAAAAGTGCTCACAAACTTCGATATTCTCGCAATTGAGCACGGGGACACGCGCGTTGTAGGCCTGCAAAAGCGCCGGATCATCGTCAATATCGACTTTTTTCAGGCGATAGGTGTTCGGGTCAATCAATTCAGGCAACTGCTGTTCCAGATCTTCACACAGATGGCAGCCTTCGCGATAGTAAAGCGTCAGCTGGGGCTTGTAGTTCGTGTTGCTCACGCCCTGTGCACGCCAGGTGCACACCCGGTATCACTGGACCTACACACACTGAATATGCCGAAAGCCGGAAAGTTCAGCCTACTCGTCCACTTGCAGGGCCAGGAATACCGGGCCATCGTCACGATGCACCAACACGGCAACGCTCTTTCTGCCTTGCATTTCGGTAAGCACCTCAGCCAGCCCGATGGCGTCATCCACGGGTTTGTTGTCTACCATCGAGATCACATCCCCCACCACAATGCCGGCATTGTCCGCCGGGCCGTCCGCTTCCACGGTATCCACCAGCACACCACCTTTGTCGATTCCAAGGGCATCACGCGTCTGGTCGTCCAGCGGTTTGACTGTCAGCTTCAGCGCATTGCTGGCCGGTACTGATTGCTGCGGACTTACGCTTCGACGTAAATCGTTGTCGCTGGGTAATTCGCCAATATTGACAATCACATCAATACTGCGCCCCTCACGAACCACTTTCAGATTGGCATCGCTATTAGCCGGTACACGACCCACTAGCGGTGGCAGCGATGAAGAGCGCTCGATGCGATTGCCTTCAAAATGGGTGATGACATCGCCCACCTGTAAAGCCGATTGTGATGCCGGGCTATCAGCCAGAATGCGTGTCACGAGTGCACCATGAGCCACATCCATGTCGAAAGTCTGCGCAAGCTCCATCGTCACTTCCTGAATGATAACCCCTAACCAACCTCGGGTTACGGTGCCCGACTGGCGTATCTGATTGGCAACATCCATAGCCAGCTCGATCGGTATGGCAAACGACAAGCCCATAAAACTGCCTGTACGACTGTAAATCTGGCTATTGATCCCGATGACCTCGCCATCAAGGTTAAACAGCGGTCCACCCGAATTGCCCGGGTTGATCGCTACATCGGTTTGAATAAACGGCACATAGCTTTCGTTGGGAAGCGCCCGACCTGTGGCACTGACAATCCCAGCAGTCACTGAAAAATCGAAACCGAACGGCGAGCCTATGGCCAGCACCCACTCCCCGACGTCCAGCGCGTCGCTGTTGCCAATGCTGACAACAGGCAGATCATCAGCCTCCACCTTCAACACCGCAACATCCGAACGAGGGTCAGTTCCGACAACCCGGGCATTGAGCTGGCGTCTGTCGTGCAAACGCACGAGAACCTGGTCAGCCGACTCGACTACGTGATTGTTGGTCAGAATGTAGCCGTCTGGTGAAATGATGAATCCCGACCCTGTGGCATTGCCGCTGGGTGGCTGCTGAAACCGCCTGATCAATTCATCGATTTCGTCACTCTCGCCCGCCCCGGGAACTGACGGTCGCTGGGTCAACTGGCGTGCCTGGCTAATGCTGATGTTGACAACGGCCTTGTGGTTGTCTTTGACCAGCGAGGTAAAGTCCGGTAACTCCAGCGCTTTTACCGCACCCGCCTGTAGCAACAGGACCACGCAGAGCACAACGGTGCTGACGATGAGCAGAAGCCCGCGCGCACGCCTTCTCTGAAGTGGTCCGCGCCAACTCACCACTTGAGTCTGCAGCGGCTGCGCTGCGCTGGGGACTGTTGAGACAGTCGGATACTGCGAACGCATGGTTCTCATCAGTGCTCTCATTCAGATGACGGATTAATAGCGACTATACGTGCTGATTGTAGGCACAGACTGCGTTCAGCGTTGACAAGAACGCGCCTAAAGTAGCTCGAAGACAGCTTCTTCCATGCAAGAATGCCTCCGTACAAACCCAGTGCAGCACTGAGCAAGACGACAAGCTCGCGCCCCGGGGCCGCCAAAGCGGCGCTGTCAGCGCTTGCCAGCACACCCGTGATCGAGCTGGTGATGCCAGTGGCTGTCAACATGCCAAACAGGGGCAAACCGTAGGCAGCCACTACTGGCCAGAGCCACGCAGAACCGCTGTCATCTATTTCGACAACAACGGATTGCCCGACGCTTGCTCCGGGCAGACTCGGCGCGGGTGAGCCCACGGGTGTTTCGATGCGCAATGTGACACCAGGTCGTTGTGGATCAAACCAGACGGCACCACATCCCTTGCCTCGCTGGCAGCGCAGGCACTGACTCTGCGAGTCCAGCTCCACCAGGGTCGCGCCCGATGACTCAATATCGCGGATCTGGCCGTGATGCTTCACTCGTTGATGATGACTGCAGCAGCAATAGCCTTGACGGTGGCTGCGGGCACCTCACCGACCACCGTGATCACGGCCTGATCGGTGCTGACACCGAAAGCATTCATTGCACCCATGCGCGACAGACCCAGAGAGATATTCGAATAGTCATAAACAGCCACATGCTCGACGTAAACTGAAACCGATGCCATACCGTCAGTTAGCATGACATGGCTTACTGGGCCATCCTTGGCAGCCATTGTCGAGTAAGTCTCAGAGGCCTTGCGGTAGCCGTCAGGCAATGACATGAAGCTGATGCGATTAGCCTGCTCGGCAACGCGCTCGGTTACTCTCGATGACGCCTGTTCATTCTTCGGAGCCAGCCAACTCACCAGTTCGCTCCGCTCATGCCCGTGCATGATGTCAAACCGGGCTTCGTCGATGCTGTCCGGATATTCTATGTGTGTGAAGATGACTTGTTCGACGGGAAGGTCTGGTCCATCGAGCAACATCGAGCGCAGCAACATGTGGGTGTCCGTGTCAATCCAGAATCGGTAGCCATACCGAAACTCGTCACGCGGCGTGACGTTTACAACCTGCGTGGCGCGACCAGCAACCCTATCACGCTGACCCCACGAGAACGTGTACCGATTGTTCTCTGCCAGACTGATATCCACGTTTGGCAGCAGCTCGCGTTGTTTCGATTTACTCACTACAACCGATTGGCTTTCAGGCCAGATGCAGGTTACCAGGGAATTGTTACGGATAACCTCACGCGCTTCACCGTCAAGCGCGCTGAGTCGCTCGAATTCGCCGTTGCTGTTGCTGGCATGCAGTATCTGCATGGACGTCAATGTACTGCCTTGGGCATGCACAAACGTGCCTTCGTAATTCAGCGTGTTGAGGGCCATGGCCATGGCCTCAACAAGTTGTGCAGGATCAGATGTCGATGCCTGGTCAGCAGGCCGGGCCACATTACCAGTGTCAGCTGTGAGCGTCGATTGAGCTTGCGCAAGTGGGATGACACTCAAGCTGCCGGCAACGCTGAGCGCTGCGAGCATTCTGCCAACGCAACGAACCATAGGAATCAACGCCCCAAACCGATCTCTTCGTAACCCACCAGACCCGAATACGGCAACAGACCACTGCGGCTGGATGTTGGTGAATTCTCGATATGCTGTGACAACATCATGTTGAGCCTTTCTTCGTCGATCACCCGCTCGGATGATTCAGGCGATACCCAGTAGGCACCCGTATTGGCTACAAATTCCACCACGGGCAATGTTGTCGTGTCGCCTTGTACGAAAGCGGCATTACCCACGACTTCGCCTGGCACACTGCTCTCGACACTGGCCACCGTGGATACATCAGGTGCGCTTTGTTGTTCAAACAGATTTACCCCTACAACCGTCACCAGCGCAACGCTTGCTGCCAGTGCGAAACCTCCAACGGCGCTGCCAAACCATACCGGCTGCTTACGGCTTTGTGGATCGCTGGCGGCACTGACGGACTCAGTAATTGCTGTAACAGCAGCAGTAGCCGGCCGTGCGCTGTACTCTGCCGACTCAGATTCTGCCACGTCGTTTTGTAAAGGACCCGCATCCGGGGTCGACATACCGGAGAACGGAGTGATGTTGCTGTATGAAGGCTCATCGGCGATGGCAGCACAAATGCGTGAGGTGAGCGCCTGGCTGGCCTCTACCGGCTCGTTGTTCAAGACATCACGAATAATGTGATACCGAGCCCATTTTGCGCGCAAAGCCTCATCGGCGCACACAGTGGCTACACAATCAGCGGGGTTCAGTCCCTGCCACTCACCGTCCATGAGCTGGGAAAGCTTTTGTTCATCAGTTAATTTATCGGATTGATACATGGTCTTACCTACGTTTTTCATCGAGCAATGGCTCGAGGTTAGTGTCTATGGCTTCTCGCGCCCGAAAAATGCGTGAGCGAACCGTGCCAATCGGGCAATCCATGGCGATGGATATTTCTTCATAGGACATCCCTTCGAATTCGCGCAGGGTGATTGCCTCGCGAAGGTCTTCAGGCAATGCCGCGATGGAGTCCTGCACCACTCTGGCAATCTCCTCAGTGGCCATTACCCTGTCTGGTGTGGCGTTCTCACGAAGCGCTGAACCACTGTCGTACTGTTCTGCATCTGCAGCATCGATGCCGGTATCGGTGATTTTCCGCCCCATCGTCACAAGATGGTTCTTGGCTGTGTTGATCGCGATGCGGTAGAGCCAGGTGTAGAACGCGCTGTCGCCACGAAAGTTCTTAAGGCCGCGATAGGCTTTTATAAAAGCCTCTTGCGTAACGTCCTGGGATTCGTGTGAATCGTGCACGTAACGGGACACGAGGTGCCCGATTTTGTGCTGATATTTCAGGACGAGAAGATCGTAGGCCGATTTGTCGCCGCGCTGCACTCTTTCGACCAGCGCCATATCAATTTCTTTGTCACTCAACGGTTTCGCTCCCCGAGCGATGTGCGGTGTTAACACGGCCACCTTGTTTGCGACACTAATCATAACAGTAATATCCTGCGTCCTACGCCCCACGGGCCGGTATTTCTATGACACCGGTGATCAGGTAAGTTCACTGAGGATCTGAGATAATCGCTGTCCCAAGCACGTAACCAAGCAGGATTACCAGCGAATGTCTCTTCCTCTGGTTCTATCAACGACACAACTTCACCAGCACCTGACGCAGCTTGAAACCGATGGTATGTCACTGTCGGACGCCAGAATATGCCTGGTTGACCTTCGTTCGGCCGAGGCATACGCCGCAGGTCATCTCAAAGGCGCGGTCAATGCCAATCCGGCGATACTGAATCGCAGCGAACCACCCATAGGTGGACTGATGCCCACACCAGAGGCGGTCAACCAGTTTCTACACGCCATAGGTGCGCGACTGGGTGATCAGATTATTGCGTACGATGTCGGACTGGAAACACCCGCGGCCCGCCTTATGTGGGTCCTGGATGCTTATGGGTATGGGGTGGGCAGTTGGCTGAGTGGAGGGTACAAGGCCTGGTCTGATGCTGGCCTCCCTACAACCACTGAGAACGTTGTCGCAACACCGGGTGATCTGACACTCTCATACATCGGCGATAACGTGGTCTCGGTGGACGATTTAGTCAAAGAGCTTTCCAGTCCTGAGACAAACTCGAACATGAAGGTTCTGGATGTTCGCAGTGCCGGTGAATATCAGGGAACCGATGTGCGAGCAGTGCATGCCGGTCATGTACCGGGTGCCAGGCATGCAGAATGGACCACCATGCTGAACGCCAACGGCGAACTGCGAGACGACGCCAGCCTGCAGGCACAACTGGATGAGCTCGGAATAGCACAAGAGAACAACGTCATTGTTTATTGTCAGACACATCAGCGATCGGCAGTCACTTATGTTGCGCTGAAACATCTGGGATACGAGAACGTCCGTGCGATTGATGGAGCCTGGTCGGCGTGGGGCAATCGTGACGATACGCCTAAGGCAAGTGTCAGCCAAGAGCAAACAATCCTCGACGAAGGGTAATTGTGCGTGCGAACTGCCATCGGCCTACTCATTTTCTGCCGTGCAGCTTCTACTCGCTGGCTATCAACTTACAGTAGTTGTCGTATCGGGAGGCTGCTATGTCACCGGCTTTAACCGCATCAAGCACAGCACAAGCCGGTTCGACCGTGTGCGAGCAATTGCTGAACCGGCACTGCACCGAGGCGTCTGCCATCTCAAAAAAACCCTCGCGTACTGTCTGCTCATCCAGATGCGCCACCGAATACTGACGTACACCGGGTGAGTCGATGATGGCGCCACCATTCGGCAGCTCGTACCAGTAAGTTACCGATGTGGTGTGCGAGCCAAAACCTGTAGCAGCCGAAACTTCGCCAATACGCAGCTCCTTGTCGGGTAGCAGCTTTTGGACAATCGATGATTTGCCCACACCACTCGCCCCCACCAGTGTAATCGACCGATTGGCAAGTTCAGTCAGCAGCGGCTCCATCCCATGCTCGGTCTTGGTGTCTATCATGACTGTCGGATAGCCAATGGCCCGATAGATATCCATGAGTGCTTCTACTTGCTTGCGCTCATCAATGCCCATTCGATCGCATTTGTTGAATATGATCAGTGAGCTGACACCCGCCCGCGACGCAGCCACACAGAACTGATCAATCAATAGCGCATCCACGCCTGGCGGATTAGCCGACACGATACCAAGATGCGTCAGATTTGCAGCCAATGGCTTTACCCAATGTCTGTCTGCCCTCTCCAGCACACTGCGTCTGTCGCGCAGCTCGTACACCCGAAGCGCACCCTCTTCGCGTCGGCAGATGACTTCATCGCCTGCTACCAGTAGCGGGAGGTTTTTCAGCGGATACGCTTTCTCGAACCCTTGCTGGTCCTGCAGCTGAAGCGCAACCGTGGCTCTGAAATTAGCCACAACGCGCGCATTGATGACATCGCCACCGGGCTGATTTTTTACAGGCTTGTTTTTCACACGACAATTGACGACAGCGTGCGGTCAAGTGACGCTAAGTGCATCGTTGTAGATACTGGATGTAACAAAGGCTCAGCGGTTTCTGTGGTTGTGTGCTTGAATACGCAGATTCGAGTGTAGCGCGATAGCACCTGCTGCAAGTAAGACGGACCGAAAAAAAGCACAAATCAAATTTATGATGAAGAACGATAACAATCTGATCTGGGTTGACCTGGAAATGACGGGGCTGGACCCGGACACCGACACGGTTATCGAGATAGCGTCAATAGTGACTGATGCGCAGCTCAACACACTGGCCGAAGGGCCCGTGATGGCTATCCAGTGCACAGAGGAACGACTTGCGGCAATGGATGAATGGAACACCGAGCATCACAATGCGTCAGGACTGGTTGCCCGTGTACGCAACAGCCCCTATTCCTTGGATGATGCCAGTGCAAGAACACTGGAATTTCTTCGTCCATGGGTAGGTGCTGGCAAAAGCCCCATGTGCGGCAACAGCATTGGACAGGATCGTCGATTCATGGTGCGCCACCTGCCCGAGCTTGAAGCGTTCTTCCATTACCGCAATGTGGACGTCAGCACCATTAAGGAACTGGTCAGACGCTGGAAACCAGAGGTTCTCGACGGATTTGCCAAGCACGGGGCCCACCTTGCGCTTGACGACATTCGAGAGTCTATCAGTGAGTTGGCCTACTACCGAGAAAATGTATTCTCGATATAGGGCTTTGCCTGGTGGTCGGCTAGAGGGTTCGAACGAACCAACCTCAAGCATGTTTGGCAAAATCGCACAAGTAATGTCAGCGAAAAAGAGCCCTGAAATTTGTAGAAAAAGGGGTTGACGAAATCGATATCTGCGTTTTTATGCACAAGCACTAAAAAGTAGCGTCAAAATTTACTATTTGCAGCACTATACGAATAATACTCTTTACCTACTCTCCATATATATTTGATAAATAAGGTTTTTTTAAACATTGTTCAAATAATACACAATTTGACAATAGTGTTAAAAAACCAGTGACTTAACCCCCTTAAACAGTTTTATGCACAAGGTTATCCACAGATTTTGTGGATAACCTCAACGGCTTATCCTGAGCAAACTCGAGTCTGTATTATTTGAAGGGAGTGCGCTGTGAAAAGGCCACCGACAAGGTGCCACTGTCAGCAAATTCCAGCTCGCTGCCCAACGGAATCCCGCGAGCAATCTGCATGACCGGTATCTGATATCCCGCTGCCATATCAACGATGTAGCGAGCAGTCGCCTGACCTTCAACCGTGGGGTTGGTGGCCAGCGTAATTTCTTCAATACCACCCTCGCGCATGCGGGCGTCCAACAAGTCCAGACCCAGATCTTTAGGGCCTATCCCATCAAGTGGGGACAGGTGGCCGAGTAGAAGAAAGTATTTGCCGCGATAGTCGGTGGCTCTATCCATGGCCATGACGTCCGCCGGGTTCTCCACTATGCATAATTGTGTTGACTGACGCGCCGGATCAGAACACCAACGGCACAGCTCTGCCTCAGTGAACAGTCTGCATTGCTTGCAATGGTGGATATTATCCATCGCCGAGACCAGTGTCTCGCCCAATTGCCGAGCAGCCTGACGGTCACGTTTGAGAAGATGCAACGCGATGCGCTGTGCCGATTTCGGGCCCACACCAGGCAGACAGCGCAGTGATTCGATGAGATCTTCAAGCAGGCCGCTGGATGACATAATTTGTGGCAGTCAGAAATGGCTGATCAATGGCTAATCGGAAAATCGGAGTCCGAGCTTGTAATCCGCATG
>CAYGSW010000132.1:14850-15978 GCA_964352535.1 uncultured Granulosicoccaceae bacterium
AATGGCTGATCAATGGCTAATCGGAAAATCGGAGTCCGAGCTTGTAATCCGCATGGCGATAACCGGCATTAAAACGGCAGTTTCATACCCGGTGGCAGTTCCATTCCGCTGGTGAGCCCACTGAGTTTGTCTTTGGAGGCCACCGCCAGACGCTGGGAGGCATCATTGACCGCGGCTGCCACAAGATCTTCCAGCATGTCCTTGTCATCGCCCACCAGTGAGTCATCAATAGAAACGCGCCGTAACTCGTGCTGGCCGTTCATGATGACTTTGACCAGACCACCACCGCTCTGCCCTTCGATCTCCATACTGGCGATCTCTTCTTGCGCTTTCTGCATGTCTTCCTGCATTTTCTGCGCTTGCTTCATCAAATTGCCGATGCCGCCTTTCATTGTATGTTGATCTCCATTGAGTCGTTTTTATGAAAAATCTGCAGATGGGAGCTACTACGGGCGCGCCCGTTCTCTGATCGGTACCTAATACCTACATGGTACAACAAGCCGCTTGAAAGCTACTGCAACTGAAAAGCTGTGAGAAATCAGCTGACTCTGGGACTGCCACCCACCTGTATGGGCCTGATACTCGATTCGTCGACTGCCGCATCCACCTTGTCAATAAGCTGCTTTACGATCGGATCGAGCTTTATCGAATCATGCGCCTCTGCCAGATCATCGGCAGCTTGTTGAGCGGCCAGCTTGGCCGGTGTCTCCAGCAATTGCGACACCAACTCAATTGATACCACCACGTCCTGACCAAACCACTGGCCCAGTCCGGATTGCAAGCGCTCAACAAACACCTGATTATCCATAAGGTGCGCAGATTCTTCTTCGAGTTGCAACTGAATGCGGCCGTTCTCGAAGCCTGCAAACGCGCAATTATTCGCTAGCTGCAACGGCATACCAGCGACATCTATTTCTTCGACCAATTGCGGCCAGTCAGCTGCACTGATAGCTGATTTGTCAAGTGCTGTAGCCACAGGCTCAGTGCTCGGCACTTCAGAATCCGGCAAGTCTGATGCGCTGGCTATGGATGCGTCTGCCGTCGAAACAACTGCATTCGTCTGGCTTTCCGGCCCACCCAATTCGCGCGCACCCGAGTTGCGTCCGGGAACCTCCTGGCTGTCCTGGG
>CAYGSW010000133.1:0-15874 GCA_964352535.1 uncultured Granulosicoccaceae bacterium
AGCATCAGGCCGCCTGCCAATAAGGCAGCTCCAGCAATGAGGCCTGCGAATGGCGGAAGGTAGGTGGACAGTGCCCGCGATTGTCCGTCGATAAGCCACAGTCCTGACAAAAACTCTCTGACAGGAGAGAGAACGCCGCGCAAACTTGCCTGGGCAACAATGGTGAGTAACAAGCCAGTCAGCAATGCGCGCAGGTTGCCCGTCGCTGAGAGTATGAGAAGCCGACTGGCACAACCACGCGCCAGAATCATTCCTGCGCCGAACATCAGGCCTCCGATAACAGCGCCGGACAGTGAGCCTTGCCCATTGAGTTGCCGGATATTCTCGATGTGTAGAAGCTCCCAAAGCACTAACGATTGAGTACCTGTGAGCGCAACAGAAAATGCCAGTAGCCAGATGGCCACTTTGCCGCCAGGCGCTGCGTGCCAGAATTCCAGCGCAGCTGAGCGAAGACAAAAAGCGCTTTGCTGGCCGAACACACCAAACCCGCAGCCGGTAACAACGCCAATGATCAGAATGAGGTTGGCATCGCCGATCTGCTCAAGTAGTTCCACAAGTAACCCCGTTGAGAAGTGCAAGCCTGGATATGAGGTGCAGACGCAGCGCAGGCTACTAGCCAGAGCTTATTAAATCTGGACATAAATTTAATCTGGGCATAAAGAATAAGCTAAAACATTCAAATATTCATATTTATCTATTGATCGTTATCAATAAAGCGATTAAAGTATTCAATGAGCCACGGACCAGCAGTTATGACTGCCTGGAACTCTTTAGACATTTAATGGGAGACATTCGGTAATGCGAGTAACTAATCCTGCAGTGCTATTTCTGGCAACCATGGCAGTGTCGATTGCGGCGCTCGCAGATACTGTCGCTCCTGCTGATGTTGAGGTAGCTCAGCTGAGTATCACCGAATCACTGTCTGGTAAGCCAGGCGATGCAGTTGAAGGGCGCAAGGTGTTTGCTGATCGAAAGTTGGGAAACTGTCTTGCTTGCCACGCCAACAGTGATTTGAGCGAGCAGCTTTTCCATGGCGAAGTGGGGCCCTCTCTTGATGGTGTTGCAGCGCGATGGAAACCAGAGCAACTCAGAACCATTGTTGTCAATTCCAAACTGGTGTTTACTGACTTAACGGTCATGCCAGCATTCTATTCGCTGGATGTGGGTGTCAATGTCCGTGAAGATCTTGAAGGCACGACAATCCTGACCGCGCAGCAAGTCGAAGACGTTGTTGCTTATCTTGCCACGCTCAACTGAGATGCTGTGAGATCCTCTCGTACGCAAACAATACAATTCAGGCCCCATAGTGTAATCCCGCCTGATCACGAAAACGGAGTGAACCAATGACTATTCAGTATTCGCAAAGTCGACGAAAATTGCTTGGCACAGGTGCAGCCCTGGCTGTTGCCACGTTCTTTGGCGCTACAGGCCGTGCATTCGCAACACTCGAAGATGTTGAAAAGGCCATTAGTGAGTTTAGTGGTGGCAACGAGGTGCAGACAGGAAAGATTACATTAACTACCCCCGAGATAGCTGAGAACGGTAACAGTGTTCCTATCAGTGTTGTTGTGGAAAGTCCAATGACCGAGGATGACTACGTTGAGTCAGTGATGATTCTTGCACAAGGCAATCCGAGTCCGGATGTTGCGACATTCCACTTCACGCCGGCCAGTGGTAAGGCTCTGGGTACAACCCGTATGCGTTTGGCACAGACACAGGATGTGGTCGTCGTTGCAAAGATGAGTGATGGCACGCTTTACAAAGACTCACGCAATGTAAAGGTCACCATTGGAGGTTGCGGCGGCTGAACGGCGCTTGCGTTATCCGCTAAACATCCATTCATATACAACTCCTACGCTTCGGAAGATAGAAAAACATGGCCAAACCACGAGTCAAAGTACCTAAAACTGCCGCTGCTGGCGATATTATCACAATCAAGACGCTCATCAGTCACAAGATGGAGTCTGGGCAACGCAAGGATGAGGAGGGCGAGCCCATTCCGCGCAAAATCATTAACTCCTTCAAGTGTGAGTTCAATGGCAAGCCGGTGTTTTCCTGCGATATGGACCCTGCCATATCCGCAAATCCCTACTTCGAATTCAATGCACGTGTGGATGAAGCCGGTACCTTCAAGTTCACGTGGGTCGATGATGATGGCACGGTGACAGAGACTGAAAATACCATAGCGCTTAAGTAGACCGCTATAGCTACAACGCATTCCTGAGGGTGACATGAAAAATAAACTATTGGCGTTAGCAACTGCGACATCGCTATGCATTGCGATTCCCTATGCTGTAACAGCAGGTGGTCCAATCGATGAAAAGCTCATCATTGACGATGAAGTCGAGCTAACGTCGCGAGCACCTGCCCCTGAGGGTCATCCACTCGATGAAGTCATCTCCGGCTGGCATTATCGAACGGAGGAAACCCGCGCGCTGCAAATGGATTCATTCGCAAATCCCGGCATGCTGGCGGTCGAGCAGGGTGGAGAGATCTGGAACACGGTGGAGGGTACCGAAGGCAAGTCCTGTGCCTCATGCCACGATGATGCGGCAGTGTCCATGAAGGATGTGGGTGCCACCTATCCCAAATGGGATCCGACAACTAGCAAGCCTATCAATGTAGAGCAACGCATTAATCAGTGTCGAACCGAGAACATGGGCGCTGAAGCTTATCCTTTTGACAAGGGTGGACAAAAGCCAATGACGGCCTTTATCAAGCATCAATCACTGGGCGCTCCGCTGCAAATGAACCTTGCTGAAGGCGATATGCAGGAATGGTGGGAGCGTGGCAAAGATGTCTATTACACCCGAACCGGTCAGCTTGATATGTCCTGCGCCTCGTGCCACGAGAAAAATAATGGCAATTACATTCGTGCTGATCATCTGAGCCAGGGCAACGTCAACGGATTTCCAACCTATCGCCTCAAACAAAGCTCGCTCGTGTCACTGCACAATCGCTTTCGTGGCTGTATTCGCGATACGCGCGCCGAGTTTCCTGAGGCATTCAGTGATGAGCTTATGGCCCTTGAGGTTTACGTTACCTGGCGCGGAACAGGCCTGGCCGTCGAGACGCCTGCGGTCCGTCAGTAATTTCGATACGCCTCTCTGGTCAGGCATTGGTCTGACCGGAGTGTTCCATCGACACATCGCTCATCCAGCCCAGGAGTCAGGATGTTTACCCGTCGCGATTTTCTGCAGTTCGCTGCTGTTTCTACTGTGTTCACAGGCGTCTCAGGGGGCCTGACGCGTGTAGCAGCCCAGCAAGCGTTGACGCAAGACGACTTGCTTAAGTTTGACAGCCGCGGCAAATTGACTCTGCTGCACATCACCGATATTCATGCACAACTGAAGCCTGTGTATTTCAGACCACCATCCGAGAACATCGGTGTTGGCGATTACGCAGGTATTCCTCCACATCTTGTGGGCGATGATTTTTTGCAGCATTTCAAGCTTGAACGTGGCAGTGCGCTGGCGTACGCACACACCATGGTCGACTATGTTGATCTGGCAAAGACGTATGGTCGGCTCGGTGGACTGGATAGAACGGCAACACTTGTCAAGGCCATCCGGGCAGAACGCGGTGATGACAATGTGGTGCTGCTGGATGGTGGAGATACCTGGCAGGGTTCCTACACGTCATTGAAGACAAATGGCCAGGACATGGTCGAGTGTATGCAGCTACTGAAGCCTGACGCCATGGTTGGGCATTGGGAATTCACGCTGGGAACCGAGCGCCTGGAAGAGATCATCAACAGCATGGACTATCCGTTCCTTGCCAGTAACATCGTTGATACTGATTGGGAAGAGCCGGTGTTTGAAAGCACGAGGATGCTCGAACGCGGTGGTACCACTGTTGCTGTTATCGGTCAGGCGATGCCCTATACGCCCATTGCAAACCCCAGCTGGATGTTTCCCGGTTGGTCTTTCGGGTTGCGAACAGAAGCCTTGCAGGCAAACGTTGACGAGGCTCGGGCTAATGGTGCCGAGGTAGTTGTTTTGCTGTCGCACAACGGTTTTGATGTTGACAGAAAGCTTGCCTCGGTTGTGAGCGGTATCGATGTGATTCTTACTGGTCATACACACGATGCGGTGCCTGAGGCTATCAACATCGATGGCACTCTGGTGCTGTCTTCAGGCTCGCATGGCAAGTATCTGGGGCGTGTGGATCTTGAGGTAAGCAACGGCAAAATCACCGACTACAACTCCACACTGATTCCCGTCTTTGCCGATGTCATAACACCTGACGTTGAGATGAGCGCAAAAATCGATGAGGTGCGTGCACCTTATGAAAAGGAGCTAAATCGTGTGGTGTGCAAGAACGAATCCCTACTGTACCGACGCGGAAATTTCAACGGTACCTGGGATGATCTTATCTGTGATGGTTTGATGGCAGAGCGCGATGCAGAGTTGTCATTCAGTCCGGGTTTTCGCTGGGGTACCACCTTGCTGCCGGGTCAGGACATCACCATTGATGATCTTTATGCGCAAACTGCGATGTCCTACCCTTCGGTCTATCGGCTGGAGTTCACCGGTACACAGATCAAGGAAATACTCGAAGACGTCTGTGACAACCTGTTCAACAAGGATCCGTTTTTCCAGCAAGGGGGCGACATGGTTCGCGTTGGGGGGATGGGTTACACCTGCACACCGGATGCTGCCATGGGGTCGCGCATCAATGACATGACGTTGTTGAGCACCAATGAAGCAATAGATCCAAAACGCAGCTATGTGGTTGCTGGCTGGGCTTCGGTCAACGAAGGTGTTGAAGGTCCTGCTGTCTATGATCTTATGGAGAGCTATCTGGGCAAGCAGGGAACGGTGCAGGTGGAACGAAATGATGCCGTCAAGGTTATCGGCGTGTGATGCACGTGTGAGTGCGAATCAGGACAATTCTCCTATGAAAAAATTCACTGACAAAAGCATGAAAGACATATCCCGCCGTGGTTTACTGAAAAATGGCCTTACCCTGGGTGCAAGCCTGGGACTGAGCGCACCCCTTCTGGCAAAGTCAGCCGAGCCTGATCCTCTTATCACTGAAATACAGGACTGGAACCGTTACATGGGTGATGGCGTGGATGCCAACCCCTATGGAAAACCATCCGTACACGAAGCCCATGTCATTCGCCGGGACGTGCCATGGCTGACCGCTGATGCAAAATCATCTGTTAACTTCACACCACTTCATGAGCTAGAAGGCATCATCACGCCCAATGGACTGTGCTTCGAGAGACATCATGGTGGCGTTGCCCAGATTGAGCCGTCCAATCACCGCTTGATGATCAATGGGCTTGTGGATACGCCATTGGTTTTTTCCATGCAGGATCTCAAGCGTTTTCCGCGTGAGAATCATGTTTACTTTCTGGAATGCGCCGCCAATTCAGGTATGGAATGGCGGGGCTCACAGCTGAATGGGTGTCAGTTTACGCACGGCATGGTGCATAACGTGATGTATACGGGCATTCGTTTACGGCACGTGCTGGAAGAGGCCGGGCTTAAGACAAACGCCAAGTGGTTGTTACCTGAAGGAGCAGATCCTGCCCACATGACACGCTCCATCCCCATGGAAAAAGCGTTGGATGATTGTCTGCTGGCTTTCGCCATGAACGGCGAGGCTCTGCGACCTGAACAAGGTTATCCATTGCGGCTTGTGGTTCCGGGTTGGGAAGGCAATATGTGGGTGAAATGGTTGCGTCGCCTGGAGGTCGGTGACAAGCCCTGGCATCATCGCGAAGAAACCAGCAAGTACACGGACTTACTGGCCGATGGCATGGCTCGTCGTTTCACGTGGACGATGGATGCCAAGTCGGTTATAACCAATCCCAGCCCGCAAGCCCCCATCCTGCATGGTCGAGGCCACACGGTTCTCTCAGGTGTAGCGTGGTCGGGTCATGGCAAGATCAAACGCGTCGATGTGTCCATTGATGGTGGTCGCAACTGGAAAACGGCTCGCCTGGATGGGCCTTCCCTGTCCAAATCCATTCATCGTTTTTATCATGAGTTTGAATGGGATGGCGGTGAGATGTTTCTGCAAAGCCGTGCCATGGATGAGTTCGGTCAGGTGCAGCCCACCAAGGATGCATTGCGAGAGGCGCGCGGTGAGAATTCCATCTACCACAACAATGGCATTCAGACCTGGCATGTACGTGGTGATGGTACTGCTGAGAATGTGGAGATTTCGTGATGAAAGCTCGGATTCAAATTGGCTTGGCTTTTATGGTTGCATCCTCTGCAATGTTGCCAGTAAACGCTGCAGACAACCCGGAACAATTATTCAAGCAATGTCAGATCTGTCATGCAGTGGGTCCCGGCGCTGCCCATCAGGTTGGACCGCATCTCAATGGTTTGTCGGAACGTCCAGCGGGTACACTCGACGACTACGCTTATTCAAGTGCCTTCGCAGCTGTTGCTGAAAGTGGCGAGCCCTGGAGTTCCGAGGAGCTTGATGCGTTCTTGCTTGCGCCTATGGATAGGTATCCTGGTACAAAGATGGGTTTTCTGGGTGTCAAGGATGATGCTGAGCGATCTGTTCTTGTTGACTGGTTAATGCAGATTGGTGTTGATGGATCAATGCCGGAAATGCCCAAGTCTGCCACGGTTGAAAAGGCATCTGTCCCGGCAGCCCCGCGCATTGCTGCCGCTGATATGCCTGTGCCGGAGCACGGTGTGTTGCATCTTGGTCGTGTTGCGCTGGACGAAGAGATCGTTGCCTGGGATATCGACATTCGACCTGACGGACAAGGTTTGCCGGCAGGGCAAGGTAGCGTCGAAACCGGTGGCGAGTTGTACGATGCACAATGTGCCGTTTGTCACGGGGTGTTTGGTGAGGGCGAGGGCAGATGGCCCATTCTGGCAGGTGGTGTTGATACGCTCACTGATGAGCGTCCGGAGAAAACCATCGGATCCTACTGGCCCTATTTGTCCACCGTGTATGACTACGTTAAACGAGCCATGCCTTTTGGTAATGCCCGCTCGTTGTCGGATGATGATGTTTATGCACTGACGGCTTATCTGTTGTATCTCAACGATCTCGTCGATGAAGAGTTCGAGTTGAATGCAGAGAATTTTTCATCAATCAGTTTGCCCAACGAGGCAAACTTCATTGATGATAATCGCGCAGATGAAGCTCACTACGCTGCCATGGAAGAGCCTTGCATGATGGACTGTAAACCGGATGCCGCTGTGGTGACCCAGCGTGCGCGAGTACTGGATGTCACGCCAGAAGGTGAGGATGATGCGTCTGGTGGTGGAGCGATTGATTGAGCAGTTCTGGTTCAGCAGCAATGCTCTTGCCAGGTACCGCCATTAGCCGGTCGACCTCCCCGGGGGGAGCAACCTTTGGTACCGCGCTCCTGCGGGAGCGCTCTGGGGTTCGCCATCTGTAAGCCATCTTACGGATGAATCCGAATTGGGCGCGCCCCTGTGGCTTCAAGAGTAATCCAGGCTAAAGGAGTTCTTATATGGTAAACCGACGTCAGTTTTTACAGACATCCATTGCTACGCTGACAGCGGCTGGACTCCCTGCAAGCCTGTATGCTGGCAACGAATTGAAAGTTGTGGAGCATGGTGATACGCAGTTGATGCTGCTCAGCGATGGTCACATGCAGTTGCCCCTATCGTTTGTACTCCCCGATAGCATCGACTCCGATGAACGCATCGCCTTGTTGAACGAGTATCAGTTGAACCAGGAGACTATCCGTACGCCGTGCACCATCACCTTGTGGAAAACGTCGGATAGAACCATTCTGATCGACGCCGGTGGCGGTATGCTGTTTATGCCAACGCTGGGAATTCTTACTGATTCTCTAGCCAGTGCCGACATCGATCCTTCCGACATCACCGATGTTGTATTTACGCATGCCCACCCCGATCATCTCTGGGGTCTTATCGATGATTTTGATGAACTGACATTTCCCGACGCTAGCTACTACATGAATCAGATAGAGTGGGATTACTGGCGTGCCAATGACACACTGGACAAAACGCCTGATGCTCGCAAGAGCTTTGTAGTGGGTGCACAGAATCGCATGGCCTATCTTGAAGACAGGATTCAATTGTTCGCATGGGGAGATGAAGTACTACCAGGCCTTGAAGCGATTGACACGAGTGGGCATACACCTGGTCACACCTCCTTCGCGTTGCATCAAGGGTCCTGGAGCATTCTGGTATTGGGTGATGCTCTGACACATCCGGTGTTCTCTTTCCGCAAACCCGCGTGGCCTTCCGGATCAGACCAGAATCCTGAAAAAGGAATTGCTACTCGCCTTGCATTATTGGATAGAGCTGTGGCTGACAAGCAATCTGTAGTGGGGTTTCATTTGCCGGGTAGTGGTTATGGGTATGTTGAACAGGATGGTAAGGCCTATCAGTTTGTCGGTTAATTTGTGCATGATAATTATCTATTTCTGAAGGCGACCGCCTGCAAGTTATTGTTTGCTTCATTTCAGAAACCTCTGAAGTAGCTATTGCAATACCAGCCGAATCAGGTAAGCGAAAAAAAATACAACACCGACACCTGAAAGCCAAAGTCCGAAAAACCATAGAAGCCTTCTTGTTATTGTACCGGCCACTAGTGATATCCTTCTGCCGCGTTAATCTTGCCGCGAAAAACCCAGTATGCATAAGCGGTGTACATCAAGATTATGGGGACCAGTGCAACTGTTCCTACAAGTGCAAATTTCAAGCTCGAATCAGGTGCTGCAACGTCCCATAGTGTTAGTGAAGGAGGCACCAGATAGGGAAAGAAACTCACGGCTATGCCTACAAAACACAGAGTGAACAATGATAGTGAATATACAAATGGGCTAATGTCTCGATAGTCATTCAAGCCAGAAAAAATACCTCGAGCGACTAGCAATACCAGTAATGGCATGAGCACACTGATGATTGCGCTTGGCCAGGCAAACCATCGCTGGAAGTAGACAGTAACCTGAAAGGGCGTTAACAAGCTCACTGCTGCCATCAATGATAATGTGCCAATGGCCGTAAACCATGCATAGCGTCGCATTTGCGTTTGAATCGTTCCTTCGGTTTTCATGATCAGCCACGTAGAACCCAGCAACGCATAGCCGACGATCACCGCAACACCGACTAAAAGACTAAACGGTGTTAACCAATCCCACCAGCCTCCGCTGTATGCTCGGTCAGTGACATCAATACCTTGCACTAAAGCACCCAGTGTTACTCCTTGCATCATCGCGGCAATCGTGGAGCCTCCAGCAAATGCAATATCCCAGACAGGTTGCCAGCGTACAGTGCGCCATCGATATTCAAAGGCGACACCCCTGAACACTAGCGCCAGAAGCATCAGTGTGATGGGCATGTAAAGCGCCGGCAGAATTACCGCATAGGCCAAAGGAAAAACAGCAAATAAACCACCTCCACCTAGCACTAGCCAGGTCTCGTTTCCATCCCATACGGGGGCGACCGAATTCATCATAAGATCGCGATCAGAGCTTTGTGAAGCAAATGGGAACAGGATGCCAATGCCCAGATCAAATCCATCGAGGATCACATAAGTCAGTACGGCAAAACTGATAACACCTGCCCATATCAGGGCCAGATCCAATTCCATCGGTATGCTCCTATCGGTTAGGGTTTAAGAAGTCGGGATTGATTTGAGGTGCGGGGATCGGGCCTGCAGAGCGTATTGGTCCATCGTTCAAACCAAGTTTTAGGGTTCCCGGCGCTTTATTCATCATTCTGAGCATGTAGAAAGTGCCGGCACCGAAAACGAAGAAATAAACAGTGATGAATGCCAGCAATGAGGTTGCAACGGCAGGAGCTGCGACTGGAGCCAGTGAATCACCCGTTCGTAACAAGCCATACACCGTATAGGGTTGTCTTCCCACTTCGGTCGTTATCCATCCGGCTAGAACAGCGATGAACCCGGTTGGCCCCATAAGCACAGTGGTACGTAACAGCCATCGATCAGCGTACAAAGAGCGTTTCCAACGAAGCCATAAGCCCCAGAGGCCAACACCGAGCATGGCAAATCCGATGGCGATCATAATACGAAAGCTCCAGAAAACAATGCTAACCGGCGGCTCAAGTTCATCAGGCACTGTGTCCAGTCCATTCAGTGGTGCGTTCAGATCATGCTTGAGAATCAAGCTTGAGAGCTTGGGAATTTGCACGGCGTAGTCGATCCGCTTCTCCTTGTTGTTTGGCAAACCAAAAAGAATTAAAGGCGCACCATCTGGATGGCTTTCATAGTGGCCTTCCATTGCCATGATCTTCACGGGTTGGTGTTCTAGCGTATTCAGCCCATGAAAATCTCCTGCAATAATCTGTATGGGTGTCACCACTACGGCCATCCACATAGCCATGGAAAACATTCGGCGCGATGGCAGATGGGTGTCGTCCTTTAGCAGGTGCCAACCTGCCACGCCTGCAACGACAAATGCTGTGGTTAGATAAGCTGCTAGCACCATGTGCACTAGGCGGTAGGGGAAAGAAGGATTGAATACAATCTGCCACCAATCCGTTGGCACAAATTGGCCAACCTCATTGATATCGTAGCCAACAGGCGTTTGCATCCATGAATTGACTGACAGTATCCACGTTGCTGACATCAGTGTTCCAAACGCAACCATTGCAGTGGCCAACATGTGGAGCGTTGGACCCACTCGCTCGCGCCCGAAAAGCATGATGCCCAGAAAGCCTGCTTCAAGAAAAAAGGCAGACAGCACTTCATAAGCCATCAAGGGGCCAAGTATCGGCCCTGTTTTGTCCGCAAACACGCTCCAGTTAGTGCCGAACTGGTAGGACATGACGATGCCTGACACCACACCCATAGCGAAGGCAACAGCGAAGATTTTCTTCCAATACTCAAACAGGGTGAGGTAGGTCTGGTTACCAGTCTTTAACCATAAACCGTTGAGCACAGCCAGGTAGCTGGCGAGTCCAATCGAAAACGCTGGAAAAATGATGTGAAATGACACGGTAAAGGCGAACTGGGCTCTTGCCAACATCTCCGCAGAAAGGGAATTCATGACAGCTGTCTCTTATATGATATATAAAATATGTACGTTTTGGGTAATGCTATCATAGATATATTATTTGTATACCATTGACGGAGTTGCGAGGTGCTGGACCTTCCTGCTTTATGTAATTTGCACAATCAAGTGTTTTGGATAGATCAATTGCGGGTACATTTTTATGCGCGCTGAGGGAACCGAACAGTCGTGAAACTCACCAGCTACACCAACTACGCATTGCGCTCCCTGCAGCTGGCAGCGCTGAACGCGCCCAGACTGGTTCGAATCGACGACGTCGTGCAGATTCACGGGCTAGCCAAACCTCACATACGCAAAATTGTCCATGTGTTGGGACAAGCGGACCTGTTAGTCACACATCGTGGACGTAGCGGTGGTTTTCAGTTATCACGACCTGCAAGTACCATCGTGGTTGGAGATGTCGTGCGTTTAACTGAGGGTTCCATGGATGTGGTGGAGTGCTTCAACCCGAAAACCAATACCTGCCCGTTGATCGGTGTGTGCAAACTGTCTCGGGCAATGCAACAGGCAACCGATGCTTTTATGGCGGTGCTGGACGATCTCACCATCGCAGATATTGCATCGAACAAGGCACAGCTGCTCAATCGAATTGCACCGTTGTACCCATTGGAGCAACTTGATCATGGAAACCCACCTGAACACGATACAAAGGGCACCAAGCCATGAACTGGATTGAAAAATTTCCCGGATTATCGTCACTTGGTGCTGTTGAACGGGAGTTGCTAGTGACGCAAAGCTCGATAGTGACGGTCGAAAAAAATACAGTGGTTTTCGGTCCTGGTAAAACTCCAGACCACTTGCTACTGCTACTCGAGGGCACCGTACGTGTACAGCAATTGTCTGAGAACGGGCGCGAAATAGTACTCTATAGAGTTCGAGCTGGTGAAAGCTGTGTCATGACCTCTGCTTGTATGCTAGCGTTTGAAAATTACTCAGCACAAGGGATTGCAGAAACTGATGCTCAAGCCGTTGCGATTCCCCTGAAATTGTTCGATCAGCTGGTTGGCGAGTCAGCCGATTTCAGACACTTTGTTTTTACTGCGTACTCAACCCGTATTGTGGAGCTCTTTCATGTGATCGAGGACGTTGCGTTCCAGCGAATTGATGTGCGGTTGGCTGAGAAGATTATTGAACTCGCTGAAGGTGAAGCAGTTGTCCATCTCACCCATCAACAGCTGGCCGCTGAGCTTGGTACAGCCCGTGAGGTGATCTCTCGCCAGTTGTCGGAATTTCAACGGCGTCACTGGGTGAAGCAGTCACGAGGGGTTATCCAGATTCTCGATGTTGCCGGTCTCAAGCAATTGGCCAGTGTCTGAAGGCTGACACACTAGCGGTCGGACATTATCAGGCGTCAAAATAATGTATATAAATAATATACTATTAAGTGACATTGTCACTGACCTGGGTATCAACTAGCTCTACAGTAAACCTCGCAGTACTTCTCTGCGAGATTAGAGCCTGACAATCACTCATGAAATTTTTCGTCAAATACGGCGCGATTGCGCTTGGACTGTACGTAGCTTCAGTAGCTTACGCAGCAGCACCTGCACAAAAGCTGGTGACCATCGTGACATCACCCGATTCTCAAACTCAGCTTATGGCGATGGTGCTCACCTTCCAGGCAGTACAGCAAGGTGCTGAAGCACATATCCTGCTGTGCGGACCTGCCGGGGATATGGCGCTGATGGACGCGCCTGATAGCGTCAGAGCGCCTCAGAAGCCCAAAGGCATGAGTTCTCAAGGTCTTATGAGCATGATGCTTGAGAAGACGTCCACCACAGCCGAAGTCTGCGCTATTTACTTGCCTAATGCGGAGTTGCAAGCAGATGCGTTAATTGATGGCGTTACTGCAGCAAACCCTGAAAAGATGGCGGCTCGCCTTTTGGCTGACGATACGCGCATCTTGAGTTTTTAAGCGCGACATCAAGAACCCTTGGCGAATTCGATAACGTGCAGCTCAAAAAGTATAGACAAACATCCAATGGAATACCCCAATGAATAATGACGATCAGTCAATGAACAAAAAACCTGACGTAACTGCGTTCTTTGATGAAGCGACAAATACCATTAGTTACGTTGTTAAGGATCCTGACTCCAATGCCTGTGCAGTCATCGATTCGGTGATGGACATTGACTATGCCGCAGGCCACATTACTTATGATCATGCCGATGAAATCATAAAGTTCATCAAGGAAAAACATCTCTCTCTTGAATGGTTGATAGAGACGCATGTACACGCTGATCACCTTTCTGCTGCGCCTTACATACAGCAGCGATTGGGCGGAAAAATCGGTATTGGTGAGAAGATCACAGTTGTGCAGGAAACCTTCGGCAAGTTCTTCAATGAAGGTACTGAGTTTCAACGTGATGGCAGTCAATTCGATGCCTTATTCAGTGATGGAGACACCTATCAGGTAGGCAGTATGCAAGCAAGGGTAATGGCAACGCCTGGTCACACACCTGCGTGCATGGTGCATGTGATGGGCAATGCCACATTTACAGGCGATACGCTTTTCATGCCAGATGGTGGATCAGCCAGAGTGGATTTTCCTGGTGGAAATGCGGGTGAGCTTTATGATTCCATCCAGAAAATTCTGGCATTGCCAGACGATATGCGACTGTTCATGTGCCATGACTATGGTCCCAATGGTCGGGATATTCAGTGGGAAACAACCGTTGCCGAGGAAACAGCCCATAACATTCATGTTGGTGGTGGCAAGAGTCGTGAAGAATTCATCAAGTTCCGCACAGAACGAGATGCCCAGCTTGGTATGCCCAGGCTCATCATACCGTCTCTACAAGTGAACATGCGAGCGGGCGCAATACCTAAAGATGCTGCTGGACAGCCTTCACTCAAGGTGCCTCTGAATGCGCTCAAGTAAACACCACACCACAGGAGGTACACAATGGACTTAAAACCAGTATCCGATACACTCTCACTCAGTGAGCAGCTACAACTTTCAGACATCGCGACGCTGGTGGAGCGAGGGTATCGCTCCATTATATGTAATCGACCTGATGGAGAGGGGGCAGATCAGCCGACGTTTGACGAAATCAAAGCAGTTGCCGAACCTTTGGGTATCGAAATCCGCTATCAACCGGTCGTGCCGGGGAAAATCAATGATGAAGATGTTGCTGTGTTTTCTCAGACAATGCGCGAACTTCCCAAACCGACGCTTGCCTATTGCCGAACAGGTACTCGGTCAGCAACCCTGTGGTCATTGAGCCAGGCAAATAATTTGCCGATCTCTGACATTCTTTCCTCCGCAAAGGCTGCAGGTTATGACATGTCAGGTGCTGCGCGACGCCTGGCAAATGGTGGCAAGACACCGACCGATCATGCTGATGCGTCTTATGATGTCGTTATCGTTGGTGCTGGCGCGGCAGGCATCGCTGTTGCGTCCAGCTTGTTGAAACGTCGTTCTAGTCTTGACGTCGCTATCATTGATCCGGCTGACATTCATTACTATCAGCCTGGTTGGACAATGGTGGGTGGCGGAATATTCGAGCCCGAACTGACTGCGAAAACCATGGGATCTTTGATACCTAAAGGCGTGCATTGG
Organism: uncultured Granulosicoccaceae bacterium; assembly: GCA_964352535.1. Lineage (GTDB taxonomy): Bacteria > Pseudomonadota > Gammaproteobacteria > Granulosicoccales > Granulosicoccaceae > Granulosicoccus. The sequence continues at coordinate 14,581 of CAYGSW010000133.1, forward strand.
CTCAAGAGCGCTGTAGTTGCGTTCGATCCAGACAGTGATACGATTATTCTTGAAGGGTGTCGGGTCATCAAGTACAGCAGGATGATTGTATGCCCTGGTTTGAAGCTGGACTGGCATAAGGTGGAAGGCTTAAGCGATACTCTGGGCCGAAACGGCGTAACCTCAAACTACCGCTATGATCTGGCGCCTTATACCTGGTCGCTGGTGCAGTCACTTAAATCAGGTAAAGCCATATTCACTCAACCTCCGATGCCCATTAAATGTGCGGGAGCGCCACAGAAAGCACTTTACCTGTCGGCAGATCACTGGTATCGCAATGGGCGAATCAATGATGTTGACATCGATTTCAACAATGCCGGGGGCGTTTTGTTTGGTGTCAAGGAGTATGTCCCGGCATTGCAGTCGTACATCGAACGCTATCAGGCATCACTTAATTTTTTCCATAATCTGGTGGCTGTTGACGGTGCTGCGAAAAAAGCATGGTTCGACGTGTCCGTACCTGATGAGCCCGTGCGTCGAATAGAAACTGAATTCGACATGATGCACGTATGCCCTCCGCAGTGCGCACCAGATTTCATCAAGGTGTCGCCGTTGGCTGACGCAGGGGGTTGGATTGACGTAGAGCAGACAACACTACGGCACAAGACATTTGAGAATATCTGGGCACTGGGCGATGTGACGAATGCACCGAACGCCAAGACGGCAGCGGCAGCTCGCAAGCAGGCACCGGTTGTTGCTGCGAACATTGTTGCTGACATTACCGGTAAATCGGCGGTTGCTTCTTATGATGGCTATGGTTCCTGCCCGCTGACGGTTGAAAGAGGAAAAATTGTTCTCGCTGAATTTGGCTATGGTGGCAAGCTGCTCCCCAGCTTCCCGTCATGGTTGGTCGACGGTTCGCAACCTTCCAGAGCTGCGTGGTTCTTAAAGGAGAAAATGCTGCCACCCATATACTGGAAAGCTATGCTGCGCGGACGAGAGTGGATGGCAGAACCCGATGCCTTGGCACCTGCGGATTGAGTTTGTTATAAGTGCAAAAGCATTTACCAATTCTGGAATGGGGCAGAAGCTACGATCAGAATGCCCTTTTCAGTGACCTGATGGCGGCAGTCATCGTCACGATAATGCTTATTCCGCAATCACTTGCTTATGCATTATTGGCAGGATTGCCTCCTGAAGCAGGTTTGTACGCTTCCATCGTGCCGATCATGTTGTATGCCGTGTTCGGTACTAGCCGTACACTGGCGGTGGGGCCGGTCGCTGTGGTGTCTTTAATGACGGCGGCGACACTAGG
>CAYGSW010000134.1:0-15628 GCA_964352535.1 uncultured Granulosicoccaceae bacterium
GAGTCCTTACCAGAGCTTCTCAGTAAAAGTGAGATGCGCGCGCGCCAGGTACATCAATTTCTAGAGCCAGAACGTATTGAGTTTTCCACCGATATCGAAGCTCAGCAAATCGGACTGTTAGGCAAGGCTGTAGCCATACCGGCATTGACATCAGACCTTGTCATCCTGAATCGAAACTCTTCACTCGTCAGCGGTATGATGGCTCAGTCACTCGAAGGTGTGCTGTTCGATGCAGGTAAGCCTGCTCTTGTTCTGGGTGAAGCGATCGAAGCGATGCCCTCGCTTCCAAAGAATGTTATGGTCGCCTGGGATGGCTCACGAGAAGCCTCGCGCGCTGTTCATCACGCGCTTGGATTTCTCAAAGAAGCCGATAGTATCAAGGCTTTTGGTATTGAAGAGTCTGGCAAGGATCAGATCAAACTAAGCCTGAAAAGGCTTACACGACAGCTTTCACACCACGGCTTGCAGATCGAAACTCGCATGCTGCAAAGCTCAGCTCATGACGTGAGTCGTACGCTGATCGAGCACGTTGGACAAAGCAATCCTGACTTGCTGGTCATGGGCGCTTACGGCCGCACTAGACTCCGTGAAATCGTCTTCTCCAGAGCAACGCGCTCTGCTCTGGCTCAACTCGAAGTGACTGTTTTGCTTGCACATTGAGACCACTGGAGTGACACCAACCCTTTTGCATCACCGCGCAGAGCGGTTACATAGCTACCCAATCCTGGAGCAGATGGAGCTTTTCAAGGTGCAGAAGAATCAACTTTAGAGCTTTCAAACTTAGTATTGGCCTTTTTTCTTCAACGCTGATTCACGGCTACAAACATAACGAAAATCTCACTAGCGTTAGTGGGTCGTGCGCGTTTCGGTAACACATTGCATCCCCAGCGCCGCCAGCCCGGCTTTCGATTCGCTTCCCGTATACCCAATACGCTGCGCATTTCTGCCTTGCTCTGACGACGCTGGGAACAGAATGTCTGTTACCGACAGACCGCACGACCCACTAACTCTCGCAGTATGTATGACTTCGTCACAGCATTAGGCGGATTCGTCAGACATGACCTGCTTTCACGCCTCGCCCATGATCTCGGCCAATTCCTTCTCGGCTTCAAGCCAGTCTGCCACTTCATACCCGGGAATGAAGCCTCGTTTTTCGGCCTTGAAATAGGCGCATTCAGAGATCAGCACCAGCCGATTGTCCATATTGTGCCAGTTGTGATTGACACTATCGCGTGTTGCGCCTGAAGCACCCTGGTTGCTGGACGACGTAATGCCGTCAGAGGCATCAGGCGCCGATAGGTTCTCATGGTTTTTCGTCATGTCTGGATCATTCATTATTCAGTCTCCGTAGACGCAAACTTAGTCATTGTAAGATGGAGCATGGTGTGCGAGACAGCATTGATCGGCATCAATATTTTCCGCACACTGGCAGACAGTAATGTCATTGAATGAGTACACCTGAGTCTGCGTTGCCATCGATTGATCGAGATCATGTACTCGATGCTCCTCACGTTGCACAGTGATCTCTATTCAACCAGCAAACGAGACAATTACGTGGCGAGTATTACCATTCTGGGAGCCGCAAATGGCGTGACTGGCTCGTGTTACCTCATAGAAACCATTGACGCGCGAATTCTGCTGGAGTGCGGTCTGGTGCGTGGCAGCAGCAAGGAAGAACTCATCAATGCCAAGCCTTTCCCGTTTGCTATTGATAGCATAGACGCCGTCGTTCTCTCACACGGTCATCTGGATCATTCAGGACGCCTGCCACGTCTCATTCGCGACGGCTATTCAGCATCCATAGTCATGACACCTGCAACAGCTGAGCTACTTGATGTCTTGCTCAAGGATGCCGCATCTCTGGAAAAGCGCGACACCGAGTGGGAGAACAAGCGCTTGCGGCGTGCGGGTCGTGACGAGATCGAGCCCTTGTTTACCATCGACGACGTTGACGCCACTCTGAAGCTGTGTACGGGCATTGACTACGGCGTCCGCCATACTGTTGCTTCGGGTATCGACGTCTGTTTCCAGGATGCTGGACACATTCTCGGATCGGCCATTGTAGAGCTTTTTGTCACAGAGAATGGTGTGGAAAAGAAGCTGGTGTTCTCCGGCGATCTGGGCAATGCAGATTCAGCTCTGATGCCGGCACCGGCGACCATCGCAGAGGCAGATCTGGTTCTTATGGAATCCACCTACGGTGACCGTGAACATCGTCCCATGCAAGAGACGCTTGACGAATTCACCGACATCATTGAACAAGCATCCAACAGTGGCGGCAACATCCTGATTCCAGCTTTTGCCATTGGCCGTGCACAGGAAATCCTCTTCCGTCTTGGCGAGCTTTACCAGCAAGGCAGGTTGAAAACACAGGCCGTCTACCTGGACAGTCCCATGGCCATTGCGGCAACCGAGGTCTACCACCGTCATCAGAGCACCTTTAGAACCCACGATCGCGAGAAAATGCATCAAGCGAACGCTACCAGTTTGCATTCGTTTCTACCTGTACTCAGGTACACAGCCAGTACGCAAGAATCCATAGCCCTGAACCGCATTGAAAGCGGTGTCATCATTATCGCAGGCAGTGGCATGTGCAACGGTGGTCGTATTCGACATCATCTCATTCAGAATCTTTGGAAGAGATCCGCGCATGTCGTGATCATTGGTTATCAGGCGCAAGGCACACCGGGCCGTGCACTGGTGGATGGTGCAAGCTATCTGCGTATCGGCAAGCAGGAGATCGCTGTCAAGGCAGCTATCCACACACTCGGCGGATTCTCTGCTCACGCGGGGCGCTCGCAACTACTCCATTGGGCAAAGCAGTTCAAGCAAACTGGTAGCAGTGTTCAGTTGATCCACGGGGACGCCGAAGCAAAAACATCACTGCGTGATGCGCTGATTTCTCAAGGACAAGATGCCCAAATCCCGCTGCACGGAGAGTCAATCGAGTTTTGATTGACGAAGCGCATGTGATCAAATTTCAAGACAAATGACGCCTATTCGCCTTTCAATCCTACGCAGCAATGTGTTGAGCATGTCATCAATGGTCACAGAATGCGCGGCACTACCGCTAATAACAACGCTTCTTGACATGCCATCATAGGCTACCTCCTCTGGACTCTGAACAAGCGCCGGCCCAGCCTCCTCCCTTTTATAGTCTTGAGCTCGAGAGTCCCATCTAACTCGCTGCCGAAGAGCGCAGTGCAGATAGCCCAATCCCGCTGCTCTTCAGCCAATGTGAATAAAAACTCATCAATCGGGAGTCGCTTTGCAAGAAGCTCTTCGGAGTCCGACGATATCAACGTGCCGTTGCTGACCAACAGCGTGCTATTGGCCGGATGACGTACAAATGATCTGGAGCAATCAACGGTTACTCTGGATTTACCGTCAAATCAAAATTCTGCGTTGCATAATACGTACAATAATCATGAGAGTACGCGTAGTAGTACCTATCATTTATTCTGTAACGCACTCTAGCAGCAATGACAAATGAGTATGTTCCCAGGGTGGTGGCAGCTCCTTGAAAATGGATACTCTGATTGTTTTGGTAATACGTAATACCAGCCGGAAGCCCACCCACAAACTCGAACCAATAGTCATAGCTGTCAATGTGAGAATCATCATCAAACGATACCCGCACTTGATCGACGTATGTCTGATTCAACACAGGTTGATTCAAGAATGCACGGTCGAATCGTGGTCCATTATAGTATTGACAATCGGTGTAATGCAGATAGAAAAACTCACAGCTACTACTTACCAGAACAGCAGGAAGAACCAGTATCACGGCTCTCAGTCTCTGCCTGACGCGTTGGTAGATACGAGCGCTAGAGTGATGATGTTCTGCTGTTTCCATTAACATTATCAATGTTACCGCTGGCATGACACCAAAACAACAGGCCTTACCGCCATACCAATTGCCAATGCGTAATCACCAGCCTTTGATCCTTTTTGATTTAGCCTATCGCGCGCCACAGATGTGCGAACGCGCAATGGAAAATCAAATTCCTACAACGTAATTGAATTCTTCCTGTGTCAAATGCAAGGCCTTATAGTGTACCTTGTGATTATGTAATTGTTGAATAAATGCTCGCTGATGGCGCCCTGAGGCTTGCTGCAGTCTGCCATACACGTTCGTGATCATAAGATGAGTGGCGTTGGAAAGCGCTTCCTGTAAATCCCGAATATCCAACTCTTCAAGCTCTGCTGCCACGCGACCCTGATGAGTGAGCTGATTATATTGATCTACAAGCTCTCTATCTGCAAACAGACCACGTTTGTTGTCCGCCACCAGATCGGAGAGCGAAAAACGTTCAAGCAAAGACCTCACTGCATCTGTATGCCGCTGCTCACTTATTGCGACATCGTTGAATATTCGCAAATGCCAGATTTCGTGAAATGTCGAGTAGACATCACTTGCCAACTTTTCCTCCTGCCTCATATGCAGAAGATCTGCCACTTCCCTTGGTGTTCGTTTGCTCTGAATGCGATTTTGAACAACCATATGCAACTCCCCAGAGCTTTTGATTATAGTTCCAATGACACAATACGGCTCATCTGATTCCAATGATTGATCCTGATCAATATTGGTGATAACGACAATTGCTTTGTTTGTATGGCTTGACTTGTGCCTGTCGTGGATTTTTGTACGAGGTATAGCAATTCTATTGGTAATAGCCTGTAACAATCTCACCGACAATGCGCTGCCAACAGCGATTAACCATCGCTATCAGTGAAGGATTGAACCGGGTTGCTAAAATTGTCAAAAACCGAGCGAGCGGCTTCCGCAATCTGGAACCGTTCGCCGACCTGATCATGCTGGTCATCGGCGATGTCGATATTCCTGCGCAAATTCCGAACAATTTTCGAACAGTATGAGAGAAGCAAATATGCTATCCACTGCCTGTCAAACGATTATGACAGCTTTGCGAAACTCGGATATAGCCAATTAATGTCCTGGTGTTGAACGAAGCACTTCCTGCTGGCTTTATGGTTTCTATGGAATATCCTGTATAAAATTGGCGCAATCGAACAAGTCTCTGTTTCTTGCACACTGACAATCGCTATTTCACTTCCATGTTTTAGAGCACACCATGAAGTCCACTCCACTGATTTAAACAGAGTGAAACGTGTTGTAAGTCATCACCCGTTAGCATAACGTCTATGATCAAATCAACAAGTTCGTCGTTATTCAGATCTGAGCGCATCCACCGGTGTCATTCTGGCTGCACGCCAGGCTGGCAGAACGCCAGCCAGCAATCCGATTACCAATGCAACTGCTTCAGCAAGCAATACATAGATCAGAGGCGTCTTAACGGGCAATGCGGGAATTGCCAAGTGTAGCAGTTGAGCGCCTCCAAACCCGATAACAAGACCAGCGACCCCACCTATAGCTGCCAATATAACGGCCTCGCCGAGAAACAGACTCATGACTTGCTGCTGGCTGGCGCCTAGTGCTCGCAGTAGCCCTATCTCATTGGTGCGTTCACGCACGGCAATAGTCATGATCGTTAAGATACCTATGCCGCCAACCACCAGAGAAATACCTCCAAGTCCAGCGACGGCTTGTGTCAACACACCAAGGATTGATCCCAACACATCCATCATTTGCTGCTGAGTGGTTATGGTAACGTCGTCGGTTCCGTGCCTATCTTCAAGTAGCCGCTGGACACTCGCCACGACTTCATCTACGACTGCGCGCTCATTGTAGAGAAGATCAATTTCCAGCAGTGACTCGCGATTGAACAATTCCATGGCACGCGCTGTTGGAATGTAAACCGTGTCATCCAGATCAAATCCGAGCATCTGGCCTTTCGATTCCATGACGCCGACAACTCGAAAGCGGTTGCCACCAATCCGAATGAATCGACCCAATGGATTAATGGTGCCGAACAACTCATCACGCATCTTGCTACCAAGAACAGCCGTTGGTCTGGGCGCATGCTGATCATCATCTGGCAGGAAGGTTCCTATCGCAACGGCAAACGAATAGGCTTTGGTAAAACTTGCGTTGGTCCCATACACCGTTGTTCGTCTTTGCCGCTGATTAGCCTCTATTTCTGCGTTTCCCATGGCAAAGCCAACTGCAGCCTCGATATTCGGCAAACGTGACAATGCAATGGTGTCATCAATGGACAAAGGCCGGACTGTATTGACAGAACCCAGCGAACCACCCATCGTCGAGACCTTGCCTGGATTGATCTGTATAAGCGTGGTGCCAAATTGCGTGAACTGCGTAATGACAAAGCGATTGACGCCTTCACCAATAGAAGTAAGCAACACCACTGCAGCAATCCCGATAGCAATTCCAAGTGTCGTTAATAGTGTGCGTGTCCGCGCATCAATAACCGACGTTAAGGTGAGCTTGATGTAGTCTCGTGTATGCATTCAGGCAGTTCTCAGCTCTTGGCCAATGCCGTAACCGGATCCAGGGCTGCCGCCCGCCTCGCAGGTGATATGCCAAACACAACTCCCGTCACAATGGCAATACAAACACCTGAAAACATGGCCCATACAGGTGGAATCATGTTTAACGCAGGATAGATTTTTGTCACCAGAGCAGCACCACACAATCCGATACCAAGCCCAATAACAGAACCAAATAGCGAAAGCAGAGCAGCTTCAGCCAGAAATACCATGATTATCTGTCGTGGAGCTGCCCCTACGGCTTTTAACAAACCAATCTCGCCCGTACGCTGAGCGACAGCAACCAACATGACGTTCATGATTAGAATGCCAGCCACTGCCAGACTAATAGCGCCAATCCCACCCACAGTCAAAGTCAAAGCATTGAAAATCTGATTAAAGGTGTCGAGTACAGCATCCTGGGTGATGACCGTGACATCTTCCTCCCCATGGTGTCTGGATTTGATGGTGGCACTGGTGAATTGCTTTACTCGTTCAATCGATTCGGGTGATGTGCTCTCGACCAGAATTCGAAACAGACTTTGTGTGTTGAACAATGCCATTGCCGAGGCAACCGGTACTAACACAGTATCCTCAGCATCTACCCCAATGGAACGTCCTTCAGATCCTAATACACCGATCACTCTGAAACGACTATCACCAATTCGTAACCAGCGACCTATAGCGGGCTCACTGACGAACAACTCTGATTCAATTTTGCGTCCAATCACACATACTGGAGCTCCACGAGACCACTCCATAACAGGCAGGAACTGACCTTTTGCCATCCGCCAGTGACGAATGGCAAGCATATCACTGGTTGTCCCAAATACTGCAACTTCGCGCTCCAGCCCACCATACTGAATCCCGGCGGCACCAATCACCATGGGGGCTACGCGCTTGACATTTCGATGACGCGTCAAAGAAAACGCATCTTCAACTGTCAAGTCGCGCGTGGTTCCCCCCCAACTGGCTCCCAGAGTACCACTACTGGTTTCAGACTTGCCTGGCATGACAACGACAAGACTGGTACCAAGCGATGCGAATTCGTCGGTGACATACCGACGTGCAGCTTCACCAAGCCCAGTCAGCAACACAACAGCTGCCACACCGATGGCCATAGCCAATAGCACCAGTGCCGTGCGTGAGGGAGCACGCTCGATGGAATGCAAAGCATAACGTAGGGTATCTGTGCTGCGCATCTGCCTAGACTCGAACATCTTCGGTGATACACCCATCCACCATTCTCAATTGTCGTCGAGCACGACGTCCAATCTCTGCATCGTGGGTGACGACAATGAGTGTCATGCCGTTTGTATTCAATCGTTCAAGTATCTGGATAACTTCACCGCCAGACTTACTATCAAGATTTCCCGTTGGTTCATCAGCAAGTATCAGCTCAGGCCTGGCGACCGTAGCACGGGCTATGGCCACCCGTTGGCGCTGACCGCCTGAGAGTTGATCAGGACGATGATCCATGCGCGCACCAAGTCCCATCTCTTCGAGCAAGGTACGAACTCTCTTGCGCCGAGGTTCAACAGGTGCACCGCTGAGCATCAAAGGCAGTTCAACATTCTCAAGTGCGCTCAGGCGTGGCACAAGGTGGAAAAACTGGAAGACAAAGCCGATTTTTCGCCCTCTTACATGTGCTTGCTCAACATCATCAAGTGTTGTGGTATCGCGCCCGTCTAGTTCATACACACCATTATCTGGTCGATCAAGCAATCCCAGCATATTCAACAGTGTTGACTTTCCTGAGCCGGACGGCCCCATCAAGGATAGATATTCACCTTTTTCTATGCGCAGCTCCACATCCTGCAACGCATGCACCGTTTCATTCCCAACGTCAAAGACTCGTTGAATATTGTGTAAGCTAATCAGCGACATATAATAGACAGTCAGTATGATTCACAACCATTAGAGGTTTTCATCAACCGCCACTGCACCAGCAATCACACCGTCCCGATCAGTTGACAGGACAACACGATCTGTATCGATCAATCCTTCGCGAATCTCGGTAATTTCCCAATTTCGAAGACCAATAACAATTTCACGCTCCTCTATGACTCCATCCTGGCCTAGTATGAGAACCCGCTGATTATCCAATAATGCCTGTGTTGGAATGTGCAAGACATCGTCATGAACATCAACGGTAATCTCGACGTCTGCGCTGTATCCTGGCAAAAGCCCGTCATGTGCTTGACTAAACTCAGCTTCAACATCGACCGTACGAGCCTGCTTCTCAATACTCACAACGTACGGCGCCACACGCCTGACGGTTGCCGGGAAAGAGGTTCCAGGAAATGCATCAAGAGTGATTGTCGCTGACATGCCAGCACGTATCTCGGGTGCATCCATTTCATCAATCGGGGCTGTGACAAATGTGCAGGTAGTGTCAATAACATCCACCGCTGGTAGAGTTGCGACTCCAACTGGCGATGGTGTGACAATTTCACCAACCTCGCCATTGATTTCGGCAACGGTACCGTCGAACGGCGCACGAAGGATAGTCTGCTCCAACTGCGCTTCGGCCAGATTCACTCTAGCGTCACTGACCTCAACCATGCTCTGCATGGCACGGCAAGCAGCTGCCTTTGCTTGTGCATCACCAAACACGGCATCAGCACGCTCTTCGGAGATAAGCTTCTGCTCATACAAGCGCTCGAACCGATCCGCTTCTCGAACGGCTACCGCTGACGCTGCGCAGGATTCATCCTTACGGGCTTGTGCTGTTAATCGCTCTTTCTCAGCCAAAAGCAGACGTGCGCGTACATCCACGTTCCACAATTCCAATAGAACCTGGCCAGCTTTTACGCTGTCACCTTCGGCCACTGGCAGCGTTGCGATCTGACCACCAAGCGTAGGTGAGATACGTGCCCTATTGCAGGTATTTACAGTGCCAGCACGCGTATTCGAAACAGTAGAACGTACCTCACCTCGTTCCACTGATACCAATGCGACTTTCACTGGCTTTTCCCGAGTAGAATTCCACGACACTACTGCGGCTACCAGTGCTCCACCAATCAACACACCTATCGTGGCTCTCTTCATCAACGAAACCCGGTTACGAACCAGAAGACTAACTTACAACATGACTTCGTCTTATTGATGAATATCAAAATCACCCATCAACTGCCAGGATTCCCGCTTGTCATTGACACAAATCAACGGCAGGATTAGCTGTAGGTGGTCAACTATCTCCAATCAATCTGTCGTCAGGACTGGAATTAGAATGATTACCGGCATCATACTCATATTGTGCGGTCTGCTGATTGCAATATTCCCTGCACTGCTCTCTCTAATCGTGGCATTTTTTCTCATCATGCAGGGCATTGTCATCTTGTTGCTGGCATACGACTATCGCAGACGTGCCTGCCGTAGTGACGTGGCGTTAATAGACTATATATTCAGGTTCTGAATTGTATCTTCAGTGCACGATCCTTGTGAGACGCTACGCCACCATAGTGATTCATGAATAGCCAACACGCTTATAGGTTACAAGCATTAGGTAAGAGATAGCAAACAGCACTGGTTGTCTGTCAACCTGAATTCTTAGGATTCAGCGGGTCTGTCTGTGTTCGGGCAATATTGAAAGTGGGATAAAAACGGCTTATTGTTGCATCGAGCACACTCAATCCAACCTGTCTCGATCTTCATGGCACACCTGACAATGTCCAACGATCTTACCGGCGAGGTAGTATTTTGGCGCTTCTCTTGCAACCTCCGCCCGGGCCAGTTCTACTCGTTGCAAGAATTGATCAATATTGTTGACCAGGATCCGGTGACTACGATTACCAACACCACCATCAAGTGCGTCTTTTGATTCTAAAGCAAGCAGCTCACCAAGCTCTTCAATGATTTGCAGTTGCTTGTCAATTTCACGCTGACGCTCCTCCTCCGTAAGATCTCTCGCGATGGCATTTTCTATACGATCAATGCTGATGGCCAGCGTCAACATAATCGAACGTGTCTCAGAGTCTTCCGGTTCTGACCAGTCAGAATTTGTAGTGGAAAGAGCCATAGCGCTGTACACACAGGTAAATATTACTGTAACAATACAATTCAAGGTTCCATGTCTTCTATGCATACTATTAATCATATCCTCATCCGGCTATGCCTTTGACCCTCTGTCAATCACATCGACAGATGGATCAGTTTTGAACACCACACACAGGCTATCTGGCAATTGATTAGCAGGACTATCGATCACCAACATCCTCAAACTCAGCATCCAGCACCGTTTCGTCATCCTTGTGCTCGTTGCTCGCACCAGCATCCACTTGAATTTGCGATGACGAGGCCTTGCCTGTGGAAAAGCTATCCAGCAAGGATTGAAGGTTTCGCATATCACGACGTATAGCACCGACATCATCATTCATCACCTGTTTTTCCAAAGCAACCAGTGAAGTTACAATTGCCTGCCCATCTGCATCTTTACCATGTTCCTCATGTTCTGCCAGAACTTTTCTTGCACTATGAACCAGAGCATCTGCTGCATTTCGAGTGTCAGCCAGCTCCCGATACTTTTTATCCTCTTCGGCGTGGGTCTCACCAGCCCTGATCATTCTTTGGACCTCATCTTCGGACAGTCCCGATGAAGCCTTGATTGTGATCGATTGTTTTTTCCCACTGGATTTGTCCACAGCGCTGACATCAAGAATGCCATTGGCGTCGATGTCAAACGTCACCTCTATCTGTGGTACACCACGAGCCGCAGGAGGTAGGTGATCAAGATTGAAATGCCCAAGTGACTTGTTGTCTGCAGCACGTTCACGTTCACCTTGAAGCACATGAACCGTAACTGCGGATTGGTTGTCTTCTGCCGTGCTGAAGACTTCAGTTGCCTTGGCCGGTATGGTAGTATTTCTTTCAATAAGGCGCGTGAAAAGACCGCCCATAGTCTCGATACCCAATGACAATGGCGCTACATCCAGAAGAAGCACATCGCTGATATCCCCTGCCAGCACTGCTCCCTGAAGAGCAGCACCCATAGCAACAGCCTCATCTGGATTTACATCCTTTCGCACATCTTTACCAAAGATCTCGCGCACCTTGGTTTGAACCAACGGCATGCGTGTTTGCCCACCCACCAGAATCACATCATCGATATCTGAACTCTTGATTCCGGCATCTTGCAATGCTTCATTACAGGGTGTCAGAGTACGCTCAATCAAGGGCAGCACCAATGACTCAAGCTTTGAACGCGACAGCTTCATGTTCATGTGTTTCGGACCCGAAGAATCTGCCGTCACATAAGGCAGATTAATATCGGTTTGCGAACTGGTACTAAGTTCAATCTTGGCTGTTTCAGCGGCCTCTTTCACTCTCTGCATGGCCAGAATATCGTTACTGATATCGACTCCAGAGCTAGCCTTGAACTCATCGACAAGGTAATCCATGACTACCCGGTCAAAATCCTCCCCACCTAAAAAGGTATCACCGTTAGTAGCGAGCACGTCAAATTGCTGTTCACCATCCACTGATGCAATCTCAATAATCGAGATATCGAATGTGCCACCTCCAAGATCAAATACAGCAATTTTCTGATCGCCTACCTTCTTGTCCAATCCATAAGCAAGTGCTGCTGCCGTAGGTTCGTTGATAATGCGTTTTACATCCAATCCTGCTATTCGTCCAGCATCCTTGGTGGCCTGTCGTTGAGAATCGTTAAAATAGGCAGGTACAGTCACTACAGCCTCAGTAACTGACTCACCAAGGTAATCTTCAGCGGTCTGTTTCATCTTGGCTAGAATCCGGGCTGAAACCTCGGGTGGCGACATTTTACGACGTTTGATTTCTACCCAGGCATCACCGTTATCGGCTGCTACTATCTTGAATGGGACCAGCGCCATTTCCTGTGCAACCACTTTGTCATCGAAACGACGCCCAATGAGTCGCTTGATGGCGTAAAGCGTATTCTGTGCATTACTAACAGCCTGACGCTTGGCAGCCTGTCCTACAAGTGTCTCGTCATTTGAACTGTACGCAACGACGGACGGTGTGGTCCGCCCGCCTTCACTATTCTCAATGACTTTTGCCTGCTTGCCTTCCATGACAGCAACACAGGAGTTGGTTGTGCCAAGATCAATACCAATTATTTTTCCCATACCTGCATCCCAGTGAAATCTGAAGTTTTGGATATATTCCTCTTCAAACTCACAATGCCATTGATACACATCAAAGAAAAACGAAAGCGGTCCCAATTCGTCACCACCTGAATGGCATCAGCGTGCTGATACGATGAAGCCGCTAGAAAAATCTGTGATCTGCAAACGAACATGAAATTCTCATTGATCCATAACAAGATAAACGCTAAACCGTTTCCGTACACTGTGAATTATGAAACATTATCGGCTGATTTGCTGATCAGATAGCAATACGGCTGACGTCCCAAACAGCTTCCAAATCGGGCACGGGTGACTACATGAACACTACACCATGTATTGGAGACCAACGACCTAGTCTTCTCGTCCGTTTTGGTTATGGCTCAGCCATGCCCATGTCATTTCGTCGGCCGGTTGACTCTGTCGTTGTCTGAAATCATCCCACTGAGAAATCAATCCGCACCACAATTCTACAGGTACCATCTAGCCCGGACTATTCATGAAACGCACAATCATTTCACTGGAAGGCCAGCCCCGCAGACCCTTTATTCGTAGCGGATTCTGCGAAGGAGCCAACGTGGCCCGGCTGATCGCAGCCCAGCGGAATACAGACTGTATTTCGACGGGGACGCCCAGCCCGGGGTGCGCAGCCTGAGTGGAAATCGGTATGAACGAAGGGGATGCGCGGGGCCGGCCTTCCGGAAGGATTGGGTGATTTCACGAATAATCCGGGCTAATCATCTCTTAATTGATAATTGAACCTATCGGCGCTACTACTTATTAACAAGAATCTACCTACCGGAGGTCCTCACATGACATACAAGACAATATTAGCCATCCATTCGACAGACGAGTCAATCACAAAACTTGCACCTGTCGTGACACTGGCACGTACATTTGATGCACATGTCGATGTACTTATCATCAGTGCACTGACAGCCATGCCGCCTATCATCGCCATGGAGGTACCCAGCAAAGTGTGGCGGGAGGCATTAACAGACCTTGCAAAGCGATGTGAAGAATGCTCTGACAAGGTTCGAAGCTATTTCGCCGATGAAGGGGTCGGAGTATCTGTAACCGTCAGAGCTCAGCAAACGTCATTGATTAACAATGCAATTGCTACGGCGGCAGTATACAGTGACCTGGTTACCATGCATCGAAACGAATCACTCGTCTCTGGTGTATCTGGGCACGCACTTGAAGGAGCGTTGTTTGACGCAGGTAAACCGGTCTTGATATTTGATCAAGACGCAAAGGAAGCGCCTGACAAACCGGAGCATGCGTTAATTGCATGGGATGGAAGCCGCGAAGTTTCACGAGCTGTACACCATAGCCTGCCAATTCTGCGAGAGACAAAACATGTTCAGGCCTTTGCCATAGCTCAAGGAGATGAAGCGGAAATAGAGCAAAGCCTGGAAGAATTACGATGTTCTCTTTTCAGACACCACGTCAAGCTCGACACAATGCTGATACCCAGAGAAGGACAGTCGACGGCCAATGCAATTATCCGATTTGTAAATGAGCAGCATCCAACACTGCTGATCATGGGCGCTTATGGACAATCAAAATTGCGAGAATTTGTTTTCTCCGGGACAACACGAGCTGCACTAACCCATGAAATGAACACTGCGTTGTTCGTAGCGCACTGATATACATTCCTGGAACGCCATAGAGCCATATTGTCGGCAGGGTGTAGTTCAAATACTAATTAGCTGGATAAAATTCAGTGATGTAACTACAGTTCTGTTCAGGATACTTGTAAAAAGTCGCAATCTCGGGGCAACGTCGCGGTTGATGCTCATTGCAGGCAAGACAGACATCGCAGCAGGCTTGCATTGTGTGTTTTTTCCTGACCACAGGTACCCCAAAACTCACCTACCGCACTACCACACTACGCCTGTCACAGATCTCTGCAAACATAGTAACAAACAACAACAGAAAATATTGAATACGGTTATACAGAAGTTCGGGCTTACACCAAGTAGTCATGATTAACGGAATTCGCGAAAAGGCCGAACCGGCAAGCGGACACGCTACAAGAACACTACTCGTACCGTTTTCTCTCTGGCATAGTCGCATAATAAGCAAGCGCTCGAGTAAGAACGAAGAACCGATGGTGTGTTTCCCATTCTGTGCTCCGATGAGGCATTAGACACCAAAGCCACCTTGCTGGCCTATAAGTATCAGCCTCGACTAAGTATCAGTCTCGACCTGAGAAGCGATTCGAACAGTTCAAGACAGTACACAACGCAGCCCCACTTTTTAAGAAGGTTGAGCGACTGAGGACTATTATGTTCGTGTTCTTCATGGTGTTGTTACCTCAGGCGGTGACGGAAAGAGAGGTACGAAGGTCAATGGCCGAAGAAACCATTGAATTAATGCCGGTGTACTCGGGGCAGATTCTTGCACACCATCCGACAACAGCCAGGACTGTGGTTCGCTCCCACTGTATAGCACTTTATCGACTGCACTATGGTGGCAGACTAGTCAATCAACACCGGATGATTTGACACCGCTGCAACGCAAGGTACAAAAGCTGCTTTGTATGGCGGAGGCTGGTTACCGGGAGCGGGTGAGCCAGGTGTAATCACGCGTATCCGGCAAGGTACCGAAAGCCATAATTTTTACGGCATAAAAAATCAAAAAATGTGCAAACAGGCATGTGCAGAAAGTACGATCTATGCCTGACTCGTTTTAATTAACACGGGAGGATTATGCATACCGCTTTAATTTCGCTAATATTCAAAAGCGAGTCGCGGCACGTTGGAATGAATATCCTCCACGGTCAGACAGTACAGCTTGAATTCGCAGTGAAGCATAAAGTCGTTCCAGCAGATAGTATTCTTACGACCCAAGCATTACTCCCACATATAGAGAAAAATCCGTTTAGCTTGTCCGCTATCAGATCCGACTTTTGCCGTATATTAGCCTGACGCATCTGCAGTATAAGCATCAGCAGTAAGAGAATGTCCCAACAACATTACATGTCGTACATTTCCAAAATAAAGTAAGTGGTAGCAACCATTTACGTAGTGTTAATGATACGGTATTTAGTAATCTGGTTGTAACTGCTCACCCCTTCGGCATGTCAAATTTGCCAGCGAGTGCAAATTGAATTG
>CAYGSW010000135.1:0-15582 GCA_964352535.1 uncultured Granulosicoccaceae bacterium
GCGGGGCCGCCTTCGGCCTCGATCGTTATTCTCGGACAGCCTCCTAGGAGCTTGTAAAGCTGACACCAAGCCCCATCATCTCCCGTTCAGCAATAATTGCGTCTCGCCTCCAACAGGTTGTTTCATGAAGGATACATTGCTTGGCCGTCTGCCGAAGGCCTCACACGCTACCCGATTCTGGTGGATCAGACATGCTCGTGTGCCGGAGGTGGCTCATCGCATGTACGGCAGCCTGGATGTGGATAGTGACACCTCTGACGTTCCGTTATTTACAGGCGTTGCTGCAAAGTTGCCGCGCGATGCCTTATGGGTAACAAGCCCGCTTAAGCGCACACACCAGACAGCTGAGGCATTGTTACACAATGGCGCTAAAGCGGGACCGACTACGACTATGATAGTGGACCCTGACATTATGGAGCAGAATTTCGGCGACTACAACGGCCTGACGCACGAAGAATTATTTGCCTTGCGTGATGACGCCTATCTGGGCTTCTGGCCATTGCCTCCAGAACAGCAAGCGCCCAATGGCGAGAGTTTTTCCATGCTGCGCCAGAGAGTCGAGGCCTTTGTTAACAGAATGACAACTGCACACCGTGGCAAGGATATTGTCTGTGTTGCCCATCGAGGGACTATTCTTGCAGCGCTGCAGATGGCACTTGATCTACCACTGCGAAATAGTGTCAGCTTTGATGTCGGCAACGTCTCATTAACGCGCCTGACACACCACGCGGACATACCCGAAGGCGGCCCGCAATGGCGTGTTGGCGATGTGAGTTGGCTGCCTTAGCCCAAAAGCTTATTGGGCCGAAGGCAGCCCTGGCCCCACGAGGAAGCCAAGCGTGGCTTGCCTGCTTGCAGTACTACTTTAGACGTTCAAAAACAGTTGCAATACCTTGGCCCATGCCGATACACATGGTGGCAAGACCCAGCTCACTGTCGTTTTGCTGCATCACGTTAAGCAAGGTGGTGCAGATCCTGGAGCCTGAACATCCCAGCGGGTGGCCCAGAGCGATGGCACCTCCGTTGAGGTTCACCTTGCGATCCATATCATCTATAAGGCCAAGATCTTTCATGACCGGCAGTGACTGGGCAGCAAATGCTTCGTTCAGTTCAACGTGATCAATATCATTAATGGTCAAACCAGCCCGCTTCAGCGCTTTCTTTGACGCGGGCACCGGACCGTAGCCCATGATGGCAGGATCACAACCACTGACCGCCATACTCCGGATTCGGGCGATGGGCGACAGTCCGAGACTCATAGCCTTCTCACCCGACATCAGCAACATCGCCGAGGCACCATCAGAGATTGCTGAAGAGCTTCCAGCGGTGACCGTACCGGTCTTGGGAACAAAGGCTGGTCGCAATGACGCCAGCGCTTCAAGCGATGCATCCTCACGAATAACCTCGTCCTTGTCGATCATCTTGAACCCGCCATTTTCATCGTGGCCAGCGATCGGTACGATCTCATTGTCAAACCGTCCTTCAACAGATGCAGCCATGGCCCGCTTGTGCGAACGCAAGGCAAATTCGTCCTGTTGCTCTCGGGTGACACCGTGCATCTGTGCCAGCATTTCAGCGGTAACACCCATCATCATGGATGCCTTGGCAGCATAACGACTCACCGAGGGGTTAATATCAATACCGTGTAGCATGGGAACATGTTGCATGTGTTCCACACCACCCACCACAAAGACATCACCGTAGTCGGTCATGATGCCTTGTGCTGCGATATGCAATGCACTCATTGATGATCCACACAGGCGGCTAACGGTTTGAGCGGCCACCTGCTTGGGCAGACCCGCAAGAATACCTACACTACGAGCAACATTGAATCCCTGCTCAAGGGTCTGGTTAACGCAGCCCCAGACGATATCCTCAACATCCCCCCGATCCACTTGCGGGTTGCGTTTGAACAACGCATCCACCAGAGTAGCCGACAGATTCTCAGCACGTACGTGTGCAAAACCACCGCCTTTGGAACGCGCCATCGGTGAACGTACACCGTCAATGATGACTACATCACGTGCTGAATAGCTCATGATTTCTCTCCGATGTTTGAACCTTGTTTTTGATGGAACATGGCACCGCTTGCAGCCATCTCACGCATGGCTGATGTAGGGTGATACAGCGGCCCCAGATCAGCAAACTCATCAGCTCGAGCACAGAAGGCCTGCAAACCCATCTTGTCTACATGGGCTAATGCACCACCACGAAACGGCGGAAAACCAACGCCATAGACAAGACCCATATCCACTTCTGACGCCGAGCTTACAATGTCATCTTCCAGACAACGCGCAGCTTCTATGCACATGGGAATCATCAATCGATCAACCATGTCTTCAACCGCAAAATCTGCGGAGCTGCCCTGGACGCTTGTCACAACCTCAGTGACCGAGGTATCGGGCAATTTTTGCAACTTGCCTTTGCGATCCATCTCGTACTGATAAAAACCCTTACCGTTCTTCTGGCCAAGACGATCTGCCTCATACAATGCATCAATAATGGTTTTACTGTCACTGGCCATTCGATCCGGAAAACCTTCGGCCATAACACCGGCTGCATGCTTGCCCGTATCCATACCCACAACGTCCAGCAAATAGGCAGGACCCATCGGCCAGCCGAAACGCTCCAGAGCTTTATCAACCGCTGTAAAATCAGCGCCATCTGCAATCAATCGATTAAATCCGCCAAAGTAGGCAAACAGAATGCGATTGACCAGAAAACCCGGGCAATCATTAACCACAATCGGCGTTTTCTTCATCGCTTGCGCATAAGCCACTGTCGTGGCAATGGCTTTTTCAGATGAGGTTTTTGCGCGGATAACTTCCACTAGTGGCATACGATGCACAGGATTGAAAAAGTGCATGCCGCAAAAGTTTTCAGGCCGCTTTAGAGCCGATGACAAGAGATCAACGGATATCGTAGAGGTGTTCGTGGTAATGATAGTGTCATCACTGACGTGCGACTCTACCTCGGCCAGCACCGCCATCTTGACTTTCGGGTTTTCAACAACCGCCTCAACAACAAGACTGACCTCTCCGAACTCACCGTAGCTCAGCGCAGGGCGAATGGCATTCAGAATTGCACCCATCCCCTCAGGTTTCAACTTGCCACGCTGCATCTGCTTCTTGAGTAGCTTACCTGCTTCATCAAGTCCGGCCCCCAGTGCTTCATCCCTGATATCTTTCATGATGATGGGCACACCGTTTGATGCAGACTGATAGGCAACACCGCCACCCATGATGCCCGCGCCAAGTACCGCAGCCTGTGTTATCGGCATGGCCGCTTTGCTCTGGCTTCTGGCTAGCCGTTTCAGCCCCTGATCGTTCAGGAAGATACCAACCAACGATGCTGCTACATCAGACTTGGCAAGCTTGACAAAACTATCGCTCTCTACAGGCAAAGCCTCTGCACGCGCCTTGGTGGCATGCTTTGCAATCGTGTTGATGATAGTCATCGGGGCGGGATAATGTGGTCCGGCCTTAGCGCCTACGACACCCTTGGCAGATTCAATTGCCATGGTACGTTCAAGGTCGGAGAGTAGAACAGGCTGCGTTTTTACAGTTCGCCTGGCCGCAACATCGATCTTGCCACCAGCCACCTGATCGATGATGCTAATTGCAGCACTGACAAGATTTCCATCATGAATAACAGCATCAATTGCCCCGTCAGCAAGCGCTACAGAGGCATTCTTTGAAGAGCCCGTGCACATCCACTCAACCGCGTTATCCACACCAATGAGCCTGGGCAGGCGTACCGAGCCGCCCCAGCCCGGCATAATGCCAAGTTTCACTTCGGGCAAACCAACTCTGGCATTACTTGCGGCAATACGAAAATCAGCAGCCAGACAAATCTCGAACCCACCGCCCTGAGCTTCACCATTGATGCATGCAACGGTAGGGAATGGCAAATCCTCGAAACGGTTGAACATGGCATTCACCTCGTCGAGCATGGCACGAAGCACCTCATCAGGCGATGCAAAGTAATCCAGAAATTCGGTAATGTCAGCGCCTGCAACAAACACCGATTTTGTGCTGGTCAAATACAAGCCCCGCACATCAGCTTGCCCCTCGGCAACCGTAAGCACCTCGCCAAATTCCTTGAGTGCACCTCGGTCGAAAACATTGACTTTCCCGTTCTCGGTATCGAAGCTGAGCTGGAGAACATCGTGTTCACGGGATAACTTGAACGCCGGTCCTGCATGAAGCATGGGCTATATTCCTAAGGGTTGTATTGTTGGATTACTCACTGGTTCAACCTGAATTCTTTGAAACAAGTAAGCGCCGGGAGTTCACTGATGCCGGGAGACTGTCCGAGAATAATCTGATCAGGCGTTAGCTGCGCCCGAACACCAGCGCGAGCGTTACATCACCAGTGCAGCATACCATCGCTTCCTGAGCTCAGTGAAGCACCCGCGTGGTCGAACTGGACCCTGCGTAATGCGCGATTACGCAGGGCGCTAAACCTGCATTTGTTAGATAAAGCGAGATAGCACGCTTACAGCGCAAAGTGAGCTTCGTCCAGATCCATCAGGTTGTCCGCGCCGGAGAGCATGGTGGCTGCCAGCGACTGAGTGCGGGGCAACAGTCGCTCCATGTAAAATCGAGCGGTAAACAGTTTGGCTCGCAGGAAAGTCGCATCGCCGCGGCCTTCCTCCAACTGCTGGTGTGCAGCCACAGCCGCTTTTGCCCAGAAGTAGGCAAGAACGACGTAACCGGAGTACATCAGATAGTCAACCGAGGCAGCGCCTGCCTCCTCCTTGTCTTGCAATGCAGCCATACCGATGCGGCGGGTCAGATCGCTCCACTCGGCATTGACTTTTCCCAATGGGCGCAGATAACGACTAAGACGAGGCTCGTCAGCATGCTCTGCGCAAAACTGATGGATCTGGGCGGTATAGCTTTTCAGCAATGCGCCTTGTGAACCTAGCACTTTGCGTCCTAACAGATCAATAGCCTGCACACCGGTAGTCCCCTCATAGATCATGGCAATGCGCGCATCACGCACATTCTGCTCCATTCCCCATTCCTTAATGTATCCGTGTCCACCAAACACCTGCAGCCCAAGGTTGGCCGATTCGAAGCCCGTTTCTGTCAAAAAAGCTTTGGCAATGGGTGTCAACAGGGCAAGCTCCTGCTCGGCCTTTGCACGCGCCTCTTCTGAAGGGCTTTTGTGGGATATGTCGACCAACTGAGCGCAGCGATAAATGAACATGCGTCCACCTTCCGCCAATGCCTTCTGCGTGAGCAGCATGCGTCTTACGTCCGGGTGCACGATGATGGGATCAGCAGCCTTGTCCGGATGGGCAGCGCCCGACAGAGAGCGCATCTGCAAGCGATCACGTGCGTAGGCCAGAGAGCCCTGGAACGCCAGCTCAGTATGTCCGAGGCCCTGAATGGCCGTGCCGATACGCGCAGTGTTCATGAACGTGAACATGCAGTTGAGCCCCCGATTTGGCGGCCCGATAAGAAAGCCAGTGGCGCCATCAAAGTTGAGTACACACGTAGCGTTACCGTGTATCCCCATTTTATGTTCGATCGAGCCACAGTTAACCGCATTGCGGGTTTCGGCATCTCCCGCAGCGTTGAGCGTGAATTTGGGTACGATAAACAGCGAGATGCCGCGAGTACCCGCAGGTGCTCCGGGCAGGCGTGCAAGAACGATATGGACAATGTTGTCGGCCATGTCATGCTCACCAGCCGATATGAATATTTTTTGACCTGTAATCGAGAAACTGCCATCGTCATTGGGCTCAGCGCGAGTTTTCAGCAGGCCAAGATCCGTACCACAATGCGATTCGGTCAGACACATCGTGCCCGTCCACTCTCCGGACACCAGCTTGGTGAGATAGGCCTCTTGTTGTGCCTGTGTACCATGAGCGGCCAGCGTATTCATGGCGCCGTGAGACAACCCCGGATACATAGCCCACGACCAGTTTGCCGTACCGTTCATTTCTGACAGCACCGTACCCAGAGATTCAGGCAAACCCTGACCGCCAAGCTCTGGCGACTGTGCCATGGAAGGCCAGCCGCCTTCCACATATTGCTGATAGGCCTCACGGAAACCGTCTGGTGTTTTCACATCACCGTTAACCCACATGCATCCTTGAGAATCACCGATCTGATTTAGCGGCGACAGTACCTCGCGCGCGAACTTTGCGCCTTCCTCCAGAATGGCATCAACGGTATCGGGATCGGCATCTTCAGCGCCGGGAAGCTGAGCGTAATGCGCATTGAAATCCAGCACATCGCGCATGGCAAAGCGTATGTCTTGCAGTGGGGGATTATAAGTAGGCATGCTAAAAGAACCCTTGATAAGCTACACCATCAGTGTCGGCTATAACCTGTACGTTCTCAATGCCCAAAATCGTCTGTTTTTGTATCAAAATCGTTCATTTTTTGAGCTGATATTTTTTATTCATCATTTTCAAAGAGATATCTAATGACTAACTAGTCGATATGGTGGCTTAATCGCCAAGCTGACCTGCCTGCGGCGTGCATGAGTCGCGCGCAAGACGCATGCAGCTGGCTGATGACAAACGAATACACCCAGGAGCCTGCGCGGCAG
This sequence comes from uncultured Granulosicoccaceae bacterium, assembly GCA_964352535.1. Lineage (GTDB taxonomy): Bacteria > Pseudomonadota > Gammaproteobacteria > Granulosicoccales > Granulosicoccaceae > Granulosicoccus. Next base: position 6,568 of record CAYGSW010000135.1, read on the forward strand.
AAATATTCCGTCAACTCACAGTCCTGCACGATACTCCGTTGGCGTTTTCCCGGTCCATCGCTTGAATGCGCGAAAAAATGCACTGGATTCGTCAAACCCAAGCAATCGCGTAATCTGTGCCAGTGAAAGCTCAGGCGAGGCAAGATACTGACAGGCTGCAGCACACCGACACTCATCCTTGATTCTCTGGAAGGAACTTCCCTCTTCGCCCAATTGACGTCGCAACGTGCTCAACGATACGCCCAATTGTCGACTTACCTCATGGGCGCTGGGTAGCGGTCGGCTGAAGTCATCGCCAAACAGAGCAAGCACTCTGTCACCCAGCTTCTGATCGTAATACGATGGCACGATAAGGCGGTACGGTGCGGATTTGAGAAAAACCGATAGTGACTGTTCGTTCTGAACATTGGGTGAGTCAAGAACACCCAGCTCGAAACTGAGCATAGAGAATGGTGCGTTAAACACCATTGGACACCGGAACACCTTGCGCCAGGGCTCAGAGCGTTCCGGCTCATCAAACGCAAAATAGACTGCGCGCAGTGGAAGATGACGGCCAGCAAACCAGCTGAGCAGGCTATGCCACAGATACAAGGTCGTTCTAATTTTTACCGGGTTTTGCATGGCGAGAATATCGTCGATTGAACGCGTCTCTCGCGCAACGGCTGCAAACCCGATACAAGGGTAGTCTTCGGCTTCGACAAACTGTGGCTTGACACCGACAGTCATGCAGATATCAAGAAACTCACCTGCGCGACGCACCACGGTTTCCAGACGCGAACGGTGAATGATTGACAGACACATCATGCGGAACGTACCTAACATGACTGGCCCCACGCTCACCATGCCAAGCGATTCGTTATTCGCCAGTTTGATGGCAGACTGATACATTTTGCCAAACAGCGCTGCGTCAAGATATCCCTGACGCTCTACATCGGCGATGTTGACGCCCTGCTCGTTCAGAATAACCATAGGGTCCATTCCCTGATCGGCAAACTCCCTGAGCAAAGCATGGACGTAGTTTGCCGAAATGTGTGCTGCGTTGGATTGGTTATCAGACATCAGGTAGCGTTGCGTCAATGTCAGCTGATCTTGTGAGCTTGCGCGGCAGCGAAAGATCGCTTGCTAACCACCCTATCGTGGCCGCGCAGGAAGAATGGTTGTGTCTTTGAAGCACGAACCACGACAAAACCCACACAATTACTAACTAAATGTGACAGATTTTGCCGTCGCTCGGCAATTTTCTGCAAAAAAAACATGTAAATCGGAGAAATTAGTATTAGCAGTACATTTGTTCTTCACGTACATTACACCTGTTGCAAATTCAGCAGCAATCCTGAATATCTCGGAGGAGTACATTTTATGCGTAAGCAGAAAAACGCCATCGCTCTCGCAGTTGCCGCCCTATGCGGTGGTGTGTCGCTGGCTGCTAGTGCGGAATCATTGACAATCGCTACCGTTAACAACGGTGACATGATTCGTATGCAAGGTCTCACAGAAGACTTCACAGCGAAGACAGGCCACACAGTAGAGTGGGTTACCCTCGAAGAAAACGTTCTTCGACAGCGTGTAACAACAGATATCACCACAAACGGTGGTGCATTCGACATCATGACAATCGGCATGTACGAAACACCTATCTGGGGCCAGAACGAATGGTTGGTTCCACTTGACGACTTGTCAGCAGAATACAATGTAGATGACATCCTGCCTGCGATGAGCGGCGGTCTGTCATACGATGGTACGTTGTACGCTGCGCCATTCTATGGCGAGTCTTCCATGATCATGTACCGCACAGATCTGATGGAGCAGGCTGGTCTGGAAATGCCTGATGCGCCATCCTGGTCATTCGTTGCCAAGGCTGCGCGTGCAATGACCGATCGTGACAATGAAATCAACGGCATTTGTCTTCGTGGCAAGGCCGGTTGGGGTGAAGGCGGTGCATTCATCACTGCTATGTCAAACTCTTTCGGCGCTCGCTGGTTTGATGAAGAGTGGAACGCGCAGTTCGACACCCGTGAATGGTCTGACACATTAAACTTCTACGTTAACATGATGACCGATGCTGGACCTCCGGGCTATGCAACAAACGGTTTTAATGAAAACTTGTCACTGTTCCAACAAGGCAAGTGTGGCATGTGGATCGATGCAACCGTAGCGGCTTCGTTCGTAACCAACCCAGACGATTCTACCGTTGCTGACAAGGTTGGTTTCGCTCTTGCTCCAGACAATGGCTTGGGTGTTCGTTCCAACTGGCTATGGGCCTGGGCACTGGCAATTCCTGCTGGTTCGCAAAAAATTGATGCAGCCAAGGAGTTCATCGAGTGGGCGACTTCCACTGACTATATTGAACTGGTTGCAGAGAAAGAAGGCTGGGCGAATGTACCACCAGGTGCGCGTATCTCGCTGTACGAGAACGAAAATTACAAGGATGTCCCCTTTGCCAAGATGACTCTGGAGTCCATTCTTTCGGCCGATCCCAGCAACTCCACGGTTGATCCAAGCCCGTACATTGGTATTCAGTTTGCTGCGATTCCTGAATTTGCAGGTATTGCAACTGAAGTCAGTCAGGAGTTCTCAGCGGTCTACGCCGGTCAGCAGAGTGTTGCCGAAGCGTTGGAAAAAGCTCAGGCTTTGACTAACGATGCCATGGAAGCAGCTGGCTACCGATAAGTTAAGTAGCTCTTCCAGCCAGGGCTATTTCTGAATAGCCCTGGTTTGCCGGATCGGCAAGAATACCGACCCGCACCGTTGCTCTCCCATTGCTATGTGCTGGTTCCGTAGTGTGAAATTGCTGAACTGTTTTTATCCAGATAGTTTTTCAATCACGAAGCAATATTTTCCCTTTAACAGACTGTGGGTCTAGTAGCCCAAGAGCTAGTTATGGCAACTCAACATTCTAGAAGTGCTGCACGCATGATGCTTGCGCCGGCAGTGATCCTTCTACTCGGTTGGATGCTCGTCCCACTAACGATGACCTTATGGTTTTCGTTCAGAAAATACCTGCCTCTACGCGGTGGTGACCAGGGTTGGGTCGGGTTTGATAACTACGTCAGTTTCATCAGCTCAAGCTCTTTCTGGCCCAGCGTACAAACCACATTGATCATCGTCGGTGGCGTACTCATTATCACCGTCGTTTTCGGTGTTTTGCTCGCTCTACTACTGGACCAGCCGATGTGGGGCCAAGGTATTGTCCGCATTCTTGTTATTGCGCCATTTTTTGTCATGCCAACCGTTTCAGCACTGGTTTGGAAAAACATTTTCATGGATCCAGTGAATGGTCTGTTTGCCCATCTCTGGAAGTTCTTCGGGGCAGAACCGCTGGTATGGCTATCCCAGGCATCCATGGAATCGATCATACTGATCGTCAGCTGGCAATGGCTGCCCTTCGCCACACTCATTCTACTCACCGCTGTTCAATCACTGGACAGCGAGCAACTTGAAGCGTCTGAAATCGATGGCGCTCGTCCATTGCAGCGTTTTGCCTACATCATTCTGCCGCACCTGGGCCGTGCCCTTACCATCGTGATACTGATTCAGACGATTTTCCTGCTGGCCATTTTCGCAGAGATTTTTGTAACCACAGGTGGCGCGTTTGGCACAAAGACGCTTTCCTATCTGGTTTATCAGCGTGTTCTGGAGAGTCAGAACATAGGACTGGGTTCCGCAGGCGGTATTTACGCTGTCATCCTTGCCAACATAGTCGCTATCTTTTTGATGCGCATTGTTGGCAAGAATCTGGACGCTTGAGGGGAATCTGACAATGGCTCGCGAAATTTCAAGTAAACGGAAAATCATCAATACCGTCTGTGCATGGAGCATTGGACTGCTGATTTTCTTTCCAATCCTGTGGACGATCCTCACCAGTTTTAAAACAGAAGCCCAGGCAATAGCCAGCCCTCCACTTTTTCTTGGCTTTGACTGGACGCTGGAAAACTATTCAGTTGTCATGGAGCGCTCCAATTATGGCCGCTTCCTATGGAATTCCATATTCATTGCAGGTGGTTCGACCTTGTTAGGCATTCTTGTAGCCGTACCCGCTGCCTGGTCCATGGCATTTGTCCCCTCCAGAAGAACCAAAGACATCCTCCTGTGGATGCTGTCCACCAAAATGTTGCCAGCTGTTGGCGTGCTCTACCCTATCTATTTATTGTTCATCAAACTGGGATTGCTCGACAGCATCTTGGGGTTGACCATCGTGTTAATGTTGATCAATTTGCCCATTATCGTGTGGATGCTTTACACCTATTTCAAAGAAATTCCAGTGGATATTCTGGAAGCCTCTCGAATGGATGGAGCTTCACTAAAATCTGAAATTCTGTATGTCCTTACACCGATGGCGTTGCCTGGCATCGCTTCCACGATGCTGCTTAATTTCATCCTCGCGTGGAACGAAGCATTCTGGACATTGAACCTCACCGCTGCCAAGGCTGCGCCTTTAACGGCGTTCATTGCCAGCTATTCAAGCCCGGAAGGATTGTTCTACGCCAAGCTATCCGCCGCTTCAACCATGGCCATTGCGCCGATTCTGATACTTGGCTGGTTCAGCCAGAAGCAACTGGTGCGTGGACTTACATTTGGAGCAGTTAAATGATTGTAGATACTGTTGGGATCAAGGGGATTTAAATGGGCAGCATAACTCTCAAGAAGGTGACGAAAAGCTTCGGCAAGACCGATGTCATTCGCCCGATTGATCTCAAGATCGACGATGGTGAGTTCGTGGTGTTTGTCGGGCCATCAGGTTGCGGTAAATCCACCCTGTTGCGCTTGATCGCAGGTCTGGAAGACATCACCACCGGCACCATTGAAATCAATGGTAAAGATGCCACATCCGTTCCACCAGCAAAACGTGGCCTTGCCATGGTTTTCCAGTCCTACGCACTTTATCCGCACATGTCTGTTCGCAAGAACATCGCCTTTCCCCTGAAAATGGCTGGAGTGGACAAGGCAGAGCGCGAACGCAAGGTGACTGATGCTGCAAAGGTGCTGAACCTTACGGACTATCTCGACAGACGACCCGGTCAACTGTCAGGCGGTCAGCGGCAACGTGTGGCTATTGGACGTGCCATTGTTCGTGAGCCTGATGCATTTCTCTTTGATGAGCCTCTATCCAATCTTGACGCAGCCTTGCGAGGAAACATGCGTCTGGAGATCGCCGAACTGCATCAGACACTCTCTACAACCATGATCTATGTAACGCATGATCAGGTTGAAGCGATGACCATGGCTGACAAGATTGTTGTACTTCAAGCGGGTGTCATTGAACAAGTCGGCTCACCACTGGACTTATACCGTGAGCCTGCCAATATCTTTGTGGCGGGTTTTATCGGAAGCCCTGCGATGAACCTTATCGAAGGCGAAGCAGCTTCCAGCCGCGGCGCCAGGACCATTGGTGTTCGGCCTGAACACTTCACGCTTTCGATGGAAGGTGGCGAATGGCGTGGTGTTGTCGGCGTATCAGAACACTTGGGTTCAGATACTTTCCTGCGTGTTGTGGTTGATGGCGTAGGAACGTTGACAGCTCGCGCTGATGGCGAGTTTCCTGCCCGGCATGGCGACACTGTGGGACTAACACCAGATCCTGAGCGTATCCATCGTTTTGACGATGCTGGATTACGCATCTCTTCTTAATGGATCAGAAAAAACTGAGATCGTGATGGACACTCCAACTGAGTCAACCCCAGTATCGACACTGAATCTTGAGAGCCTTGCTCGGTTACCTGAGCAAGTTGCCCGGCCTCAATACGCTCGAAACGAGCTTTCTGCCGGAATCCTGCATTTTGGCCCTGGCAATTTTCATAAGGCGCATCAGGCTGTCTATCTCGACAGATTAATGAACAAAGGCATTGATCATGACTGGAGCATTGTAGGCGCAAGCGTTATGCCAGGTGATGCCAAGCTGCGAGAGATCATGCTCGAACAAGATCTGCTGTCAACAGTTGTCACACAGTCTGCCACGGTGAGCGAAGCACAAGTCATCGGCCCGATGATTAACTACCTGCCCGTGGGTAATTCGGATGCCATTCTGGCGGCCATGTCAGACCCATCCATACGCATTGTGTCACTCACTGTGACTGAAGGCGGGTATTTTGTGAATACCACGACTGGCCTTTTTGACAAAGAACACCCTGCAATTCAAGCAGATGTTACGAGTTACGATAATCCTCAAACGGTATTCGGACTGATCGTGAAGGGCCTTGAACAACGACGGGCAGCGGGTAAGGCACCGTTCACTGTCATGTCTTGCGATAACCTGCCACACAATGGTCATGCCACGAAAAACGCAGTTGTCGGTTTTGCAGAACTAATCGATGCCTCCCTTGCTATGTGGATAAGCGAAAACTCAAGCTTTCCGAATGGGATGGTCGATCGGATTACACCCGCAACAGGCCAATTCGAGCGAGATCGAGTGAAGTCATTATTCGGTATTAGCGATCAGGCCCCTGTTTTTTGCGAAGACTATATTCAGTGGGTACTCGAAGACGACTTTGTTGCCGGCCGACCAGCCTTTGAACAGGCAGGTGTGCAAATAGTTGCCGATGTTGCTCCCTACGAGATGATGAAAATTCGTATTTTGAACGGAGGACATGCGGTGTTAGCGTATCCAGCCGCCTTGCTGGGTATTGAGTATGCACACGAAGCCTTGCAAGATAATCGCATCAGAGACTTTCTGAAAACCGTAGAATACCGTGAAATCATACCGGTTGTTCCCGAGGTTCCAGGCGTTAATCTGGATGAATATTGTGAGAGCGTATTAAGTCGATTCGCCAATCCCGCCATCGCCGATACTATCAACCGATTGTGTTTTGACGGCTCTAACCGGCAACCGAAATTCATCGTCCCCACAATAACTGATCGTCTTGCCCGTAGCGAGGATATTGAGGGTCTGGCACTGGCGTCCGCATTCTGGTGTCGATATTGTGAAGGCACCGATGAATCGGGTAATACGATTGCACCCAACGACCCCTCCTGGGATCTATTAAACGCCAAAGCCAAAGAGTCAGTGCAAAATCCCAACGTCTGGATTGAAATGCGCGATGTCTATGGCACACTCGGAGATAACCCACGCTTTAAAAAGAGCTTTACTGAGGCCATCCAGGGTGTTCGGTCTAAAGGCGTTGAGCAGATGCTACGTAACTACTGTGATAGATGATGGTAATGCAGCTTGCCGTTTCACTCGCATCTAAGGTTCGAGGATAGCCCCTATGTCGGTTGCATTACGCCCGACAACAAGCAGTGTGCCGGAATTCGAAATTACGGACGGCACTAAACGCTCTGTACACTACATTGAGCATGGGTTTCCAAATCCCCTGGTGCGCTGGCATTATCATGATGACTACGAACTCCATCTCATTATTGCAAGCTCCGGCAAAGTGTTTGTGGGTGACCACGTTGGCAGATTCTCTCCCGGGCACCTGGTATTGACAGGGCCGCGATTACCGCATAACTGGATTAGTCATACTGAACCCAATGAAATCATAGAACTTCGTGATTTAGTGATTCAGTTTCGCATGGATCTGCTACCCAAAATGGCAGATATGGCTCCTGAACTGATGCCCATACTTCCATTGCTTGATCGCGCCAGACATGGCATAGAGTTTTTGTCCGTTGATACCCAATGGGCACAAACCATGTTTCAGTCTATTCGTGATTCCTCAGGGCCATCACGTATCTCGTTGCTAATTGATCTTTTAAACTATCTGTCGGCAGAGAATGACTATGCACTGCTTTCTACGCTAGCTATTCGATCGCGAGCTGATCAGGCCTCCCAAGATAAAATTGAAGAGGTCACACAGTACATAAGCGAGAACTTCTCCAGAGAGATTACATTAGGTGAAATGGCCAAGAGAGTAGGCATGAATGACAGTGCCTTTTCTCGCTTTTTTGCCAAGGCAACGGGCAATAGCTTCAATCGTTTCGTCAACCGAGTCCGTATCAGTAAGGCTTGTGAATTGCTATCCGAGACAGATATTCCGATAACGGCCATTTGCTATGAAGCCGGATTTAATAATATTGCCAACTTCAATCGACGTTTTCGAGAAATGAAGGAAATCACACCTAGAGAATACCGCCGCCAATCAAGAATGCGTCATGGTGTACGCAGTGTCAGAGACTGACCTGCGGTTAATTCAGTGAGCTGTGTCATCAAAAAGCTGTCAGTCAGTTTTTAATGAGCAAATGAAAACAACTCAGGATCCCGTTTACGCCAAAAGTCTATTACTTTGCACGACAAAGTGATACCGTCTTTCATCAGTTGATGACCACGAGCTGTTGTTGGCTGCCAACAGGCAGCGCCACAGGTAGTTCTTGAAAACCTCTGCAACAGCGCTCCTCCCATCTGATGCTTCAAGTCTTCTTCTTGCTGTGGAACAGGAGATACTTTATTGAATTCATCCAAATAGACTTTAAACACAGCGTCAAAGTGAAAAAGCGGAATCATATAAAGCAAAGAATCCACAAGGTTGTAAGCGGATGGCCCTAAAACAGGACTTGACCAATCCAGAAGAACCGGCTCGGTTTTATTTTCAAAAAGAATGTTGTCCAAATGAAAGTCATCATGGAACAGTGTTGCTGGAGCAGTAACCAAACGTCCGTTTGCCACTTTGGGTGCCATTTCTATTTTGCTCAAGAGATGGCGTGAAAAACCAGTGAGGTGTTTATCAAATCTCTTCACACATTCTATTTTTCGTGAAATTAACCAGTCACGTGTCTGATTCCATTGGGATGCCTCAGGCAACCACGACGAGTCAGAGTGCGCGACAGGATGCTTAAACCATGTGCCATGTAATCGGGCCAGCATCCGAGCAATGGTCGTTGCACGATTCAAATCCAGCGGAGCAAGGTTAGCTCCCTGTACGGCACCGGTAAGATCTTCCAGAACCAATACGGCCTTTTGGCTCTTTTCGTTGATGGCGCTGTAATGACAATGAGGTATGCGTATACCGATATCACTAAGGGACCTGTAAAACAGTATCTCCCGGCTAGCTGCCTTGCTGTCTGTGGACCAAAGCTTGACCA
>CAYGSW010000136.1:0-15526 GCA_964352535.1 uncultured Granulosicoccaceae bacterium
GACTCGAACTCTCACACTTTCGCTTCGATCGTTATTCTCGGACAAGCTCCTAGGGCCAAGTATGCCGACCCTGCGAATGCGTCCTGGTCAGGGTGCCTTACGACTTTTGCCAGCCGCTTTGAGCTTGTCCAGGTAGCGCTGCCAGTTCTCTTCATAATGCTTTCCCAGACCGTACAAGTACTCCCAGGTGAAAAGGCCCGAATTGTGTCCGTCGTCAAAATGTATCTTAAGGGCGTAGTTTCCACTGGGTTCCAGATTGCTGATACCAACATCTTGCTTGCCTACTTGCAGTACCTCCTGTCCTGGCCCGTGCCCCTGTACTTCCGCGGAGGGTGAACTGATGCGCAAATACTCGCAAGTCAGGTTGCATTCGAAACCGTCGTCGAAGCTGATCTCTAGCACACGGCTCTTCTGGTGCAATTTGATATCAGTGGGTCTTGGCATGATCAGAGTATCTGCAGGGGAGCGGCAATAGCTTAGTGGTAAATACCGGACTCAGGTGATCCCTGAGCGCGGCTTGGGGTTGTTTTTATCAGATCAGAACGTCAGTAATCGCCCACGGACTAGAGAATGTACCGGCTCAAGTCCACGTCCTGAACCAGATCACCCAGATGACCGTCGACATAATCAGCATCTACGGACACCGTGTTACCTGCATTATCTGATGCATCAAACGAAGCTTGCTCCAGCAGACGTTCCATAACAGTATGCAATCTGCGAGCGCCGATATTTTCGGTACTTTCATTGACTTGCCATGCAACTTCAGCAATTCGGGCGATACCGTCAGAGGTAAACCTCAATGACACATTCTCTGTCCCCAGCAAGGCCGTAGCCTGCTCTGTCAGGGATGCATTGGGTTCGCTGAGAATGCGCTGAAAGTCTTTTGTGCTCAATGCTTCGAGTTCTACACGGATCGGTAATCGACCCTGCAACTCAGGAATGAGATCAGAGGGCTTGGTGAGATGGAACGCTCCGCACGCAATGAACAGAATATGATCGGTCTTGACGGTGCCAAATTTAGTTGACACGGTACAGCCTTCGATCAGGGGCAGAAGATCACGCTGTACCCCATCGCGTGACACATCAGCACCATTGGAACGATCGCCTCCGCGTGCCACCTTATCGATTTCATCGATGAATACAATGCCGTTCTGTTCAATGTTGTGAAGAGCCTGAGTCTTCATTTCTTCATCGTTGACCAACTTGCCAGCTTCTTCGTCTATCAGTAACTTCATGGCCTCCTTGATAGGCATCTTGCGCTTTTTGGTACGCTCGCCTCCCAGGTTCTGGAACATCCCCTGCAGTTGCTGTGACATCTCCTCCATCCCTGGCGGGGCCATGATCTCCACGCCAGCCGGAGTCACACTTACATCAATTTCGATCTCCTTGTCGTCGAGATCACCTTCACGCAGTTTTTTACGGAATTTCTGTCTTGTGCTGCTCTCGGGTGTTTCGCTGACACTGAAGCCCACCGTCGAAGCGGGGGGCAACAACACATCCAGCACACGTTCCTCAGCAGCATCTTCAGCGCGATTGCGCATTTTCTGTTTGGCCTGTTCGCGGGTCTGGGTGAGTGCAACATCAGCCAGATCGCGGATAATCGACTCTACATCGCGTCCCACATAACCCACCTCAGTAAACTTTGTTGCCTCCACCTTGATGAACGGTGCGTTTGCCAGACGCGCAAGGCGCCGGGCGATTTCAGTCTTACCGACACCGGTCGGGCCAATCATGAGGATGTTCTTGGGTGTTATTTCGTTTTTCAGATCATCATCAAGCTGTTGTCGTCGCCAGCGATTTCGCAGGGCAATCGCCACTGCTCGCTTGGCAGCACCTTGGCCAATGATGTGTTTATCCAGTTCCTGGACTATCTCGCGTGGGGTCATGTTAGACATGGGTAACGGTGTCTTCTTGCGGCAGACGAAAAAGGGGGGATCGATTCAATCTGACTCCAGTGTCTCGATCGTCAGATTATTATTGGTATAGATGCAGATATCAGCGGCGGTTTCAAGACTGTAGCGAACAATCTGTTCAGCACTGAGTTCGGTGTGTTCCAGCAATGCCCGAGCTGCCGATTTGGCAAAATCACCCCCCGAACCGATCGCAATAAGACCACCTTCAGGTTCAATCACATCGCCATTGCCCGTGATCACCAACGAGGCTGTCTCGTCGGCGACTGCCAGCAGTGCCTCAAGACGTCGAAGCATTCGATCGGTTCGCCAATCCTTGGCAAGCTCAACTGCAGCGCGGGTCAGCTGACCGCCATGCGCCTCAAGTTTGGCCTCAAAGCGCTCAAATAGCGTGAATGCATCCGCCGTACCGCCCGCAAATCCTGCCAGTACGCGATCCTTGTAGAGCCGACGCACCTTGCGGGCGTTACCCTTCATGATCACGTTGCCCATGCTTACCTGTCCATCGCCACCGATTACAACCTGATTGCCTCGGCGTACCGAGCAGATAGTGGTTCCACGGAACTGTTCCACAAAAAATTCCTCAAATGAAGCGCTGTATTTCAGTACGACAGTGTACCTCCTGAACGTGCTGTTCTGTTCGTCACTGACCCAGATAGGAACGGTGTGCTAGCCTTTGGCCGATGCAACTCACCGTCCCGCACAGAACCGTTGCCGACACCGGCAGTTTTCCCGTAAACCCGGAAGGTGTTGCCCGGTGGCTCAACGAACTCAATCCGCTGGAGTCAGAACTTGACGCACGTGAGGTGTATCGCGGACTAAAACACAGCAACCGTTTACATAATGATGTCGACAGACGACGTCAGGTGATCAGCTGCTTTGTACCGGTGCTGCGCAGCCTTCATCGACACTTGAGCGAATTGAGTAATGCCCAACCACTCCCTCTGACACGCGAGTTTGCGCGTAATGCCAGGCTGCGGGACTCGCTGCTACGCGAGGAGGCATTTGCCTTCAAGATTCTGTTATCCGACAGTGCAAACCCTTTGGCGGACGATGCTCGACGTGCAATGCAAGCGCTTGCAAGACAGGCCGAAGCAGTGGTGCATAGCTACCGTTTATTCCCTGCTGCTCTGATCGAGGATGCTCACCAGTTGTACGCGCTTGCGGAAGAACATAAATTACTGTCGGACCATCAGGGCTCAGAGCTATTGTCACTGCAGGATCACTACCGCTTTATCCTGTTACTGAGCGTATCGGATTTGTATCAGCAACGCGCAAGACAACTGTCGCTGATTGTTGAATTTCTCAAGCGCAGTGTCAGCGATGTTCATATTGAACGCCACCGCACCCCGGATACCATTACCAGTACGGACTACTCTGTGAACCTGAAACTGGGATCGCGACCTGAGCCATCGCCCAGTGTCCTATGTCAGCAAATCGAGGATATTCGCTGGTTTAGTATTTCACCTGTGCTACACCGTGTGGATCAGCAATCAGCACAGATCCGCGCCAGCGCAAGCAGTGTGCCGGGTAGTGACACACTGGAGCGGCAGTCGCTAACCCGATTACGCATAGCGCTGACACGCAGCAGACAACGTCGCCAGGCTCGCTGCATAACGCACTCTGCGCAGCGAGTCGTATTCGGGCACAAGGAAATATGCGCGCATATGCTCTACCAGCCAACCGAGGTGCCCAGTGACAATGACTCTGGCTGGGTGGTGACTAATCGCACCCTGCATGGCATGTGTCTAGTCAATGAAACCTGTCGTGCAGGTCTGGTACAAGTGGGCGAGCTTGTCAGTGTGACCGCTCAGAATGAGGCGCTTCTGGATGAGAGCGAAAGGCGCAATACCAAGATCGATGCTCTTATGGGGGTCATTCGCTGGATACGAGCCTGCGATGGTGAGAGCATCCGCATGGGTGTAGAGTTTCTCGCTCGCACCGTCTTGCCTGTTCATGTAACACCCGACAATCACACGCCAGGTTCAACCACAACAAACGCTCAGTTATCAGCCAGCCCTGTCGTGGTGGGCGAAAGTGCGCTCATCATCGCATGCAAGGTGCACAACAAGGTTCTACAGACCATCCTTGTTCCCTCCTACATCTACCAGAGGGGTGATCGACTCGTGGCCGCTCAGGGCAATCGATCGCGCCGTGTTCAACTCGACAAGTGTCTGCAAAGCAATGGACTATTCAGCCAATACTCCATTATTGACACGCCGTCCTAAGCCGACTCACGATCGCACAAAAACTACACTAGCGATCCTCTGCAACACGATCACGCCGGGCGCGCGGATGCGATTCGTCGTAGACCTTGGCCAGATGCTGAAAATCCAGATGTGTGTATATCTGGGTGGTACTGATGTCGGCGTGTCCCAACAACTCCTGCACCGCACGCAGATCCCCACTACTCTCCAACAGATGGCTTGCGAATGAATGTCTTAGCATGTGCGGATAACAGTCACGATCCAGCCCTTGCGATTCGGCCAGTTTTTTCAGCCTCATCTGAACGGTTCTGGGTGCAATACGCTTACCGCGCGAGCTGAGAAAGACGGCTCGATCATCGGCCCCCGGCAAGCTGCGGCGAAATCCCAACCACTTGTTGATGGCGTCTACGGCATGCTCACCCACGGGTAGATCACGCACTTTCCCACCTTTACCGGTCACCCTGACCTGTCCGACGCTCAAGTCAAGATCAACAAGATCAATACTGACGAGTTCAGCCAGCCGCAGACCGGAAGAATACATGAGTTCAAACATCGCAAGGTCGCGACATATCATCGGGTCGTTGAGATTGCGAGCCAGCAAACGAGTTACCTCTTCAGGTGCCAGTGTCGCTGGCAATGCCTTTTTATCCTGAGGTGCGAGAATGTCCTGTGCAGGATTAACGCTGGCCATACCTCGCTCGATCATGAAGTTGTACAAGCCACGGACTGCGGACAAACGCCGTGCAAGACTTCTGCCCGCTATCCCATCGCGATGTTGCTGTGCGACGATAGCGCGCACATCGTGCGACGTCAGAGACGTCCAGTCGTGAATCTTGCGTTTTGCTGCAGAGCTGGCAACAGCTCTGAGATCACGTGCGTAATTGCTGACCGTATGTGGCGATGCACGTCTTGCCACTCGCAATTCTTCGAGGTACTGATCAAGTGCACCATCGAAGGCGCTCACTTTACTGATCCCTGAGCATGTGCCGTATAGCTATGGATACGCCGTCCCAGGAGTTCACCAAGCTGGTTGAGAAACATGACCCCTTTCGTGGCACCAAACCGGGATTCATCACGACTGGTCAGCATAACCACGCCCAACTTGCGCTCGAAGTGCAATGGGATCATGGCAGCAGATCCTACATTCGCATGCTCTTTGCCCATCATGGCTGTAAGCTGCTCTGTATTAGGCATACCGCACAAGGTCTGACCATCATCAAACAGTTCGCTAAAATGCTTGATGCGCTTGTCCGTGTGACGCACCACTGTTGCGCCTGTCACTTTTGCAAGCCTGGCAGCACGCGCTCGGGGTGCGCTTGCTGATTCGGCTGCAGCGTCGGCCTTGATCTTGCGGGGTGCACGCTTGGGTGCGGCAGCTATCAGCAGAATGTGGACTTCTTCTGCATTGAAATTTTCACGCAAACTACCTTGCGTCAGAGCAACAATCTCTGCCAGTGACGATGCTGTAATAATTTCCTGTATCAACGTATGCAGTCGCTGGTACAACAACTCGTTCTGCCTGGCAACGGCGATCAGATCACTAAGACTGTTCTCCAGGTGACTGCATTTACCGCGCAGCACACTTACCTGTTTTTCAATCAATGAAACCGCTTTGCCAGCGTCGTGCGGAATTCGTAATCTGGCGAGAATATCCTGATTGTTAACGAAGAATTCCGGATGGCGAGTGAGGTATCCAAACACCGCATCATTGGATAATTCGTTGCCAAAATCACTCTTTTCAACTTGCATAGTGTGTCTACATTCTTGTTTGTCCCTCGAAGACTGTAGAACATGGTCCCGTCATTTCAATCGAAGCTTGCACATTTGGCCAATGTATTTTCAACTGCCCGCCGGGTAAGGTTACAACGGCCGTTTTGTCAAGTATTCCTTGTTGATGGGCTATTGCGACGGCTGCACAGGCCCCGGTACCACAGGCACGAGTCTCGCCTACACCACGCTCATACACACGCAAACGTACGTTCTGGCGATCTATCAGCTCCATGAATCCCACGTTCACGCGGTTGGGGAAGCGGCTGTGGTTTTCGATTAACGGGCCAAGAGTTTGCACATCAGCACGCTCGATATCATCAACTTTCAACAGCACATGCGGATTTCCGATGCTGAGCGCACCCACCGCTAAGTTCTGTCCATCAACGCACAAGTTGTAACAGTTTTGTCGAGCATCCGCGATAAACGGAATTTGCTCGGGTTCAAATTGAGGTATCCCCATAAGAACCGTTACCTGACCATCATTCTGTAACTTCAAGGTGATTACACCCAGTGGCGTATTGACGCGGATATCGCTACTGTCTGTCAGATTTCGATCACTCACAAAGCGTGCAAAACAACGCGCTCCATTACCACAATGCTCGACCTCGCCACCATCGGCGTTGAAGATACGATAATTGAATTCTGCGTCGGGCACCGATGATGCTTCTACAATCAGTAGTTGGTCAAAACCTATGCCTGTGTGCCTGTCAGACCAGCTACGTATGCGTTGTGCATCCAGTACCAGTTTGCCATCCAGGTTTTCGATAACCATGAAATCATTGCCAAGGCCGTGCATCTTGGTGAACTCGACCACGCTCACGGCAACAGAAACTCGTGATCGAACAATGCCTCTATCTCCTCTCTGGAGCGCACCAGATACGCATTGTCTCCGTCAACCATCACTTCGGCTGCACGGGGACGTGTGTTGTAGTTGGAACTCATGACAAACGCGTAGGCACCCGAGGAACGGATGCAAAGAAGGTCATTCTCGGCAATGGACAATGTCCGCTGCTTACCCAGAAAATCAGCCGACTCACACACGGGTCCCACCACATCGTAAATTCGTGACTCACGCTCCAGGGTCTCGACTTCCTCGATGTCCTGCCAGGCGCTATACAACGCCGGGCGGATGAGATCATTCATGGCAGCATCCACCACAGCAAAGTGTCTGTCTTCGTTATTTTTCAGGTACTCAACACGTGTCAGCAGGATGCCAGCTTGCCCGACGATATAGCGGCCCGGCTCAACCAGTATCTGTAGATTCCGCTCTCCCACTGCAGATTGAACACACCTGGCCCAGGCTTGCACATCCAGGCTTTTATCACCTTCAGCATAGCGAATACCCTGCCCGCCACCTACGTCTATATGCGATAGATGAATGCCCTCCCCTGCCAGTGTGTCGACCATGCCAACCAGCAACTGGACGGCATCAACGTAAGGTGCCAGTGTGGTGAGCTGAGAGCCTATATGGCAATCTATACCCTGCACATCGATAGCTTCCAGTTCTGCGGCTCGTCGATAGGCCTGCATGGCATCCTGCATGTTGATACCAAACTTGTTTTCCTTAAGCCCTGTGGAAATATACGGATGCGTTTGAGCATCCACATCCGGATTGATTCTCAGCGAAACAGGGGCAACCACGCCATGGGCTGCAGCCACTGTTGCCAATCGCTCAAGTTCGGAAACCGATTCGACATTGAAGCAGCGAATACCTGCTTCAAGGGCGGCCGCCATCTCGCGAACATTTTTTCCAACACCGGAAAACACGATATTGCCGGGTTTGCCGCCAGCGGCCAGAACGCGCTTGAGTTCACCCAGAGAGACGATATCGAAGCCTGAACCCAGGCGTGCAAGCGTATCGAGAATAGCCAGATTACTGTTGGCCTTTACGGCATAGCAGATCAGATGCGATGAGTCCTGCAAGGCGGTGGCAAACTCCCGCCAGGCCTGTTCGATAGCAGCGCGGTTGTAGACGTACAGCGGTGTGCCGAATTCTTCGGCCAGTTCGCTGCAGCGTATCTGATCGCTCATCAAAGAGCCTGATTGTCGGTAGAAGGGCGTCATCGTGAACAAAGGTAGTTGTGATGGTAAAAGGTAACTACGGCAAGCGCGTTGGAAACCAGGGTTTCTGATGTCAGGTCTGCAAGGCCGGGATTAAGGTTCAGCCGCTTGTGTTTTTTTCTTCGTCGCTGCTGCTTCGTCCCGCGTAGCCGACACGGATTCATCTATTGCGTCTCGGGCTGTGTCCAACTGCTCGGGCAGTTGAGGTGTGCCTGTCAAAAACAGCTCTCCCTTGTTGCCACAGGCGACTAGCGTCACTGAAGCAACTAAAAGACACCCATACAGGTTCACTCGGTTGAACATCGCGCAAGCTCTCTTGCCATATCAGGTTGTGGAGTATACTCGTGTGCGCCCCCGAACCGGACCCAACGCCTGCCCCATGAGTGCCAAACTGCTCGACAGCATCATCATTTCAACTGCTGCCAATTGCGAATACAGTGTGATCTGGCTGCATGGTCTGGGTGCCAGCGGTCATGATTTCGAACCGATAGTGCCCGAGCTTGGGCTAACAGAAAATCCCGGCGTCAGATTTGTATTTCCACATGCGCCTGTCCGACCAATCACCGTTAACGGTGGCGCGTCAATGCCTGGTTGGTACGACATCACATCGCTGGATTTCGGCAGTCGCGAACAGGACATCGTCGGCGTTCAGACGTCTGCCGGGCAGATCAACGCACTGATCGAAGCTGAAGTGGGAAAAGGCATACCCGCATCGAATATTCTGCTTGCAGGGTTCTCACAAGGCGGTGCTATCGCCCTGTACACGGCATTGACCTCGACTCACAAACTCGGTGGCATCATGGCGCTGTCGACCTACCTGCCCATTCATGAAATTGCGCTAGCCAATATGACGGAACACGCTAAATCCTTGCCGGTGTTTATGGCGCATGGTCAGCACGATGACGTTATCCAGATCCAGCACGCCTTGACATCGCGCGATATTCTCCAGAATAGCGGCATTGCTATTGAATGGCATGACTACCCTATGCCACACAGCGTCAGCGCTGAAGAAATAGCTGACATCTCACTGTGGTTGAAACATCAATTTGGCAGGTAAGTCCCGGCCAGCCGTTTGGCGGCTCTATCGATAGCCGCCTTGACCGCGGCTGGTGCAGTTCCACCAACATGGTTTCGGGCATTGACCGAACCCTCCAGGGTAAGCACCTCGAATACATCGTCACCGATGTGTGAACTGAAGCCTTGCAATTGATCAAGAGACATCTCTGAAAGATCCAGTGCGTGCTTCAAACCAAAGGCAACCGCTTCGCCAACGACCTCATGGGCATCACGAAACGCCAGGCCTTGCCGTACCAGGTAGTCAGCAAGATCAGTGGCGGTGGAGAACCCTGCTTTGGCGGCTGCCCGCATTTCATCATGGCGCACCTGAATCGCGGGCAACATGTCGGCAAAAGCACATAGGCATCCCAACCATGTATCCACTGAATCAAACAACGGTTCCTTGTCTTCCTGGTTGTCCTTGTTATACGCCAGCGGCTGGCTTTTCATCAGAGTCAGCAACGACATGAGGTTGCCGTAAATACGACCAGTCTTGCCCCGGACCAGTTCTGGCACATCAGGATTTTTTTTTTGCGGCATGATGGACGAGCCAGTACAAAACCTATCAGGCAGGTCGATGAAACGAAACTGGGCAGACATCCATAGCACCAGCTCCTCGGCAATACGCGACAAGTGCATGAGACTGATGGCTGAGGCTGAACAGAACTCAATGGCAAAATCCCGATCACTGACCGCGTCGAGGGAGTTCTCGCACACTGCACTGAAGCCAAGCAGTTCCCGGGTGATTTCACGATCAATGGGGTATGAGGTACCGGCCAGTGCCGCCGCTCCCAATGGCGAACGGTTAAGACGCGCACGTGTGTCATTCAGACGCTCAAGATCGCGTAACAGCATTTCAAACCACGCCATGACATGGTGCCCGAAGGTGACCGGCTGAGCCGTTTGCAGGTGGGTAAAACCGGGCATGATGGTGCCAGCTTCATTACGTGCCAACACCAGCAAGCCCTCCAGCAGACGAGTCAGCTGTATCGCGGTTTGATCACAGGCATCACGCATATACAGCCGTATATCAGTCGCCACCTGGTCATTACGCGATCTACCGGTATGCAGGCGTTTACCTGCATCACCTATACGGGCTGTGAGCGCGGCCTCTATGTTCATGTGCACATCTTCCAACGCCACAGACCAATCGAACCGCCCTGCCTCGATGTCATCTTGCACAGCATCCAGACCCATCTGAATCGCGTCATGATCGTTTTTGTTGAGCACGCCGGTGCGATGCAACATGGTGGCATGAGCACGCGAACCGCGAATATCCTGGCGGTACATGCGCTTGTCAAAGGTTACAGAGGCGGTAAACTGCTGAACAAATTCGTCCGTTGACTCGCTGAAACGGCCACCCCACATTCCCTCACCTGATGAAGCTGAGTCGGAAGATACTGCAGGCTCAGTTGTTTTATTATCGGGGATTTCTGACTGACTCATAAAAGAACCGTTGGCGTATTTCGCGCACAAACTGGCACGAGTGAAGTAAGAGGTGGCAATCGCCGTATACTAGCGGATAACGCAGCTCATTCACGCGCAAAAATACGCAGGCCCAGAAATACTGGCCCGAGCTGTGAGCGGGCGTCACTGCTGTGCCTGTTGACACTGGTTTCTGTTGACCAGGACAGCCTCACAGGAGGCTTTCCGAGAATAAGCTGATCGAGCGAAAGCGCGATATTTTTGCCATATTTCCCCGTAAATCTCGGCGAATAGAACAACTATTCACCTCAATTGACGAGAAAATCTGACTAAAAATCTCACACTCTCGCGGGGCCGCCTTCGGCCTCGATCGTTATTCTCGGACAGCCTCCTAGGCCCTGAGCACACACTTGGACTGGATTGACCATCATGGCGATAGTGCAAACCCGCAAGCACAGTATGCCCGTTGTACTTATCACGAGGCCCGAGGGACAACACCTGACCTTTGCCGAGCAGAGTCGCCAACTGGGGTTTTCTACCGCCTTGCTGCCATGTCTTGAAATACATCATCGGCCCGGTTCAGCGCATGAACTGCAACAGCTGCGCGATGCCCACGATATCGTGTTGTTTACCAGTGCCAATGCTGTCCATCATGCTCACAGAATCCTGCCACTACCCTGGCCCAACAAGGATACGCACGCAATTGGGTCCGCTACCGCCCGCGTGCTGAGCAACATGGGTCAAGAGGTTACTGTGACACCCAAATCCCCTTTTACCAGTGAAGCCTATATGACGCAGCTGAGACTACGGATACCAGAGTCACTACTGATCGTAAAAGGTGTGGGTGGGCGAAAACTGATACAAACTGAGCTAAAAAGCCTGGGGGTACGGGTTGCTGCCATCGATGTCTATGAACGATGTCGACCATGCGTGGATCCCACTGTCATTGACAGTCTTTTTGTTGATCCGCCGGACATAATCTGTGTGACCAGTGATGAAATTCTGAGTAATTTGTGGGACTTATGCTCTGCCCATGCTCATTCATTGATGAAAATACCGTTAGTTGTCAACAGTCAGCGGTGCGCGGAACTGGCCATCAAGCTGGGCTTCAAGGCTGATTCCATATTACTTGCTGATCCGGCAGGTGATACTGGTCAACTGCGTTGTCTGCAACAGTGGATTGGTGCAGCGCAATAGCTCTTCTGTGGTCTACACTCGGCCAACGAAGTACGGTGTTTACCACGCCAGGCCGCTTGCAGAACAAACACAAACGCGACTCGCTGTCTTGGTTGACACCCGTTACATAGTAAAAACCGACATGTTATTTTTGAATGATTGAAAAGTCTCTCTGTTGGCAAATGCCGCGATAATTACAATCCTTTAACAACGCGCTCAGTCACCGTGAAGTCATTTCGCTTATTTTGCAAAACAAGTAACGTTTGCGACGTGTGGATAAGGGAGTTCATTGACCAGCTGCGAGGACGAAAAAGTGTGCGAAAGTCAGTCGCTACATAAGGGCCACAGAACTATCCATCCCATCAATACACCCATTCCGTTTAGTTTACGCAAACAGCATTGTGTCTTGCAAAACACGTTTGCGCCGGCGTTGTGCCCCTGGCATGAATCGTACGTATGTCCATAGCCAGTCAACCACCTGCAGGCGTGACGCTAAAGGAATCAAAGTCGACTGACCGACGTGCCGATTATGAGGTGCGTCAAGCGGTGGATAACATTCAGAACCGCTTTCTTGAGCGTGTGGGTGATCGTGTTGCTCGGGGTTTGTCCTTGCACGAACTCAGCGAAGAACTGATCATTGAGGCACTCAGACTGTCCGATGCAGCGTATGGCTGTTTGCTACGCCCCGACGAAAACGGTCAACTGGTGCTTGATGCTGCCATTGAGTTGCAATCTGACGGGACCGTCACCCGGCAACAGGAGCCACTGTTGGAGTGCCAACCGGATGAGGTCATGCAGGATGTCATTAATGCTCTGAAACCCACATTTTCCAACAATCCCATTGATGTCAGTCTAAAAAACCTGCCTCAAGGACATCCGCAAATCCATGCCTTCTGCGTATGCCCTGTACACGAAAAAGCATCATTGAAGTCATTGCTGCTCATCGCCAATCCCGGACAACGATTCGATCTCGTGTCGGTAAAACGCCTGCAATCAATGCTGGATGCGTTTATCCGTGTGCATATCAATAGCATAATCAACCGCGGGATCAACAACGTCATTGCAGGTGTCAGTGATACCAATCGACAGTTGCTCAGTCTGTTGGACGCATCATTTAACGCTGTGCTGACTGTCAACGAAAATCTCAAGGTAACGGCTTTCAACCCGGCTTGCGA
This sequence comes from uncultured Granulosicoccaceae bacterium, assembly GCA_964352535.1. Taxonomy (GTDB): domain Bacteria; phylum Pseudomonadota; class Gammaproteobacteria; order Granulosicoccales; family Granulosicoccaceae; genus Granulosicoccus. Next base: position 12,781 of record CAYGSW010000136.1, read on the forward strand.
AAAACTCTTCGCTCTGGATACCGTCAGCGCGTTGGGGGCGCCTCTGGATCTGTTTTTACCAAAGCCTGTGCTTGATAAGCTGCAGAAAAACGCCAGTGATTATCGCTATTCACTCAGAACCAGTGATCATCGACCGTACCAGATAGCGAACGTCAAGGCGATAAGAGCTGATAGTCAGGTCGTGCCCACTGAGCTCATGGTTTTCCATTCTCATGTGAACAAACAGATCTACTCTACTCTGGTTCTGAATGACATCAGTGGCACGCTCCAGTCAGCAGAGGAATTACAAGGCGCTCTTGCTCAGTATCGGACACTGACACAACTTGCGCCTGTGGGCATCATAAAGCTTGATGAACAATGGCTTTGCCAATACGCCAATGACATGTGGTGTCGACTCAGCTCTCGCTCCCTTGAAGACAATCTGGGCGGCGGCTGGATAGAAGGAATTCGCAGTGATGACCACACGCAGGTTTTATCTGATATGCGTAGAGCACTTGTCAGAGGCGAAACCTACCGGGATGTTGTCAGACTCAACAGCACCAGTGGCAAGATAGTTTGGGCCAGCATCAATGCCACGGCGCTGGTTAACAGCCTCAGCAAGCTAACGGGCTGTCTGGTGGTCATAATGGATATCACCGAACAGTACGAAGCCGAGCAGCGATTTAAACAGATCGCACATCATGATGCGCTGACCGGTTTGCCCAATCGCACGCGATTTCTTGAACATCTGCATCGATCTCTGGATCAACGCAGCCCATACGGCATTGTCTGTTTGCTGTTTGTTGATCTGGACGGATTCAAAGCTGTCAACGACACCATGGGCCATGATGCCGGCGATGAGCTTTTACAACAGGTTGCACTGCGTCTGCGCCAGACCGTTCGTGATGAAGACACTGTTGCGCGCCTTGGAGGCGATGAATTTACTGTCACCATCACACGATTGGATGACATCAGTGAAGCCAGTACCATGGCCGACGCCATCGTGCATGCGATCAAACAACCTTTCCTGCTTCAGCAAGAAGAGGTCTATGTATCGGCCAGTATTGGAATCGCCATGGCCTCGGGGTTGAATACTGAATTGGCCTGTGATGCCAACAGCCTCATCAAACAAGCCGATATTGCCTTGTACAGGGCAAAATTATCAGGACGTTCCCGGCATGTGTTCTTTACCCCTGAGCTGGATCAGGCGCAACGCGACCGGTCAGTGTTGATAACCAGTCTTCGTCGCGCCGTCGATCGGCAGGACTTTGAATTGTTTTACCAACCACAGTTACTGATCGAAGGTAATCAGTTGCTTGGCTTTGAAGCGCTGTTGCGTTGGCCGCAGGACAGCGGGCAACCTATCAGCCCTGGCGCATTCATTGACGTACTTGAGGAAACTGGACTCATTGGCGAACTGGGTGAATGGGCTATTTCCCAGGCGTGTGCGCAACACAGAATCTGGCTTCGTCGCGGTCTGATCAGTCCAGCGACAACAATGTCAGTGAACGTGTCTGCGCGTCAATTGAGTACACCGCATTTTGCACAACGCATCGACATCATTCTTCAGCGTCATTCAATGCGACCCGACAGTCTGATTCTGGAGATCACCGAGTCAGCATTGGTCCAGACAATAGAAACCAATATCATCAATGAAATTAAGTCTTTAGGTGTTCAAATATCACTGGATGACTTTGGCACAGGCTACTCATCACTGGCCTACCTCAGTCAGCTGCCACTGGATCATCTCAAGATAGATCGCTCGTTTATCGCTGATATCGAAATCTTCCCGCATGCGTTCACTGTGGTGAAAAGCATTATCGCGCTGGCCAGCACACTGGGTATACGTGTAATTGCAGAAGGTGTGGAATCGAGTAGTGTGTTGCCATTGCTGGCCAATGAGGGCTGCGAAGGTTACCAGGGATTCTATTTTTCCGAACCTCTTCAGGCCAGAGTCATGGCAGCCAAACTACAGCAGATCGATACCGTCAAGCTCAGTCACTATGCAAACTTTGTTGATCTGGCTTGAGCCAGAAGCCTGCGCAGTCTATCGATTTATACGGGGCCGTCCTTCAGTCTGGCAGGGTGTAGGCCAGGCTCCTAGGCAGCACTGTCCCGACTTAGCATAGCCTGATACCGGTTGTACCAGCACGTATTTGCATTCTGGTGGTATGTCAGAAGCTCATTCAAGCACTCGTCCGGAACAATAATATTATCGAGCGTGGGACGTACTGTACGCGCATCCAGCAGGTGCGGCCATCGATAGTCTTTCCACGTGTAGAGTATAGTTTGCCGGTAGCGGAGCTGGTACTCAGCCACAATTGAATCGGCCACCTGATTGAGCATCGAGTGAAGATTCATGCTGGACCCGTAGCGCACAATTTTAGTCGATGCTGTAGGGGACTCCCAATCGAGTGCATGCGATGCGATATCACAGCTACGATCGTAATGGTCGACCAAATCTTCCACCATCGAACTCAGCACTTCAAAACTGATCAAGGAATGTCGTGGCATCACAGTGGTGTTTTTGCTGGGCATTCAATCTCTGCTTTCAGATTCTTCAAAGGCACCGGCTGACGCCTTCGCTATCTGCTGCGCATCATACTTTACAGCTGGGTTGGATCGATCCTATTGGCACAGTCTTTTACAAAGAACTAACCCTAGGAGGCTGTCCGAGAATAAGCTGGTCGTACGGAAGGCGGCCCCCCGACGGCGCGATATTTTGGCGGGGCTGCCTCCAGTCAGATTTCCGCGTAAATCTCGGCGA
>CAYGSW010000137.1:0-15485 GCA_964352535.1 uncultured Granulosicoccaceae bacterium
TTGAAGATCCGATGGTCATTGGCAAAATATTGTCGCATCTGGAAGCCACAAGCTGTGCCCTACCGGCAGGCTCAGCAACGTGTGGTGTTGGAGTACGCGCGCCGCCGCCAGGGAGTTGCTAGCCCCCACAAGAGCCACGGGCGCCCGGCTAGGGATGGTCAACGGATGCTGCACAAGTAAGAGGCGGGTAGGGGCGCCCGGCCAGGGCAATCGTTGCACGCTAGAGATTGATCAGGTGCCAGATGTGTGATGGAGTAGATTGGTCGGGTGCCAGTGGGTGCTTCAAACAGTCTGTGGGCAAGTCATTGCAGCCGATTCACTGATGAAAATAGCCTGGTTAAGCGAATTGTTGTGTGGCGGCTTGATGGTGGCAGGCGGTTTATACCTACTATACTCAAACAATGAAAAGGATCCTGGTTATGACAACACTACTTGCCACAGGAACACTGTACGCCTCAACAATGAACGAATTGCAGCTAGATGGCCTTCTAACCGGTAACACACTATATTTAAATATTCCTGCAGGAGGGCCAGCCCTTCCAGAGGGTGGAATAGTACCGTTTAAGTATGGTGCAGATGGATCCTCATCCGCACGTTTGTCACAGGAGCTAACTCTTGTTGGGACGTGGAAACTTGGAGACGATCATTATTGTGTGGGCTGGGAAAATGGACCAAAAAATAGCTGTACAAAAATTATAAAATCAGAAGACGGTATTTCCTTGGTCGATTTTACTACTGATGAATTACGCGGAAAAGTTGATAGACTATCGCCCGTTAATACTGAAGGTATTTGACCTGCTCACTTAGAGGGTTCGATTTGATGAAGGTGGAGAATCATTGATTTTGGCCGATATGTGCGGTACATATCCTGACCGAATTCTTTATTCAGTGCAAACAGCGACCGGCACTTCAAACTGGTGACTGATTATATAAACTGTTAGGCATTTAATTAGTTACTCGGCAGCTCAGTCCTCAAAGCTGACTTGGATGAACATCTGTCAAAAACAGTGGATGGACGAGTATTTCGCTGGCGAGTCCACATTCAGATGGACGGCCCAGTGCGTGCTGAATGGAGGAAATTCAGTCGCGGCTAAGCTCGACTTCTTCTTTTTCGTCAGATATACGTTGCTGAGACAACTTTAGAGACAACACTCCGTTATTTAGCGAACGTTAACTTAACTGCCTTTGACATGTATCTAAAATCCTTATCCGTCGTAAGCAACGATAACTTGTATCGCAAGCTCAACTGCGCAATCAGCGCATCTATTGTTCCAACCTGCACACCCTTACGTCTACTTTTGCTGCGTATCTCTGCTGCGTGGATGTGATCAGATGTTTCAGGGACAAGCATTGGAATAGCCTTGAACCTTTCAACAATAGCATTTGCGGCCTTTGCCCCTGAGAACCCCTGCAACAGCTCTTGCAATATGATCCCCGTGCTGTAGATCTCCTCACCAGATTCCAAAGCTTTTATCAGTATTTTCAACTCCGGGGAATTAGGTTGTTCATCGCGCCTCATTGCTAGTGACCATACGCTGGTATCTACCAGTATTGCCACTATCGCGAACGCTCCCTTTTGTAGTCGTAGTCAGAATCCCAGTCAAGTTGACCAAATAACTCCTTTACTCGAGTTTGCTCACGCTTAGCGATAAATTCGACTAAGGCTTGCGTAACAGCAGCCTTTTTTGTCTTTTCACCACTCACTTGTAATGCTTTTTCCAGTAATTCTGGATCGATAGATAAATTTGTCGCCATGTGTAAATGCTCACACACAGCTCCACACATGTCAAGCGTTAGCCAAACCTACGGCTCGCAGCTACAGCCCTAAGCCGTCCAATGGTACTGATAACTCCGCGCCAATTTCCTGTGTTTTAATCTAATGGTATGCACCAATGCCGACGTTAGATTTCGAACCTGGAAAGTGTCAACCTCATATGGACAGTTTTTTAAAAGTTAACTTGCATTTGCCTGGTAACCGGCCGCATGAAGCGTGGGGAAGTTGGCAGCGTCGGCGACACCGTCAGCAATATCCTGAGCGCTGATCGGATTGATGGCAACTTCGGTCGGTGGCATTTTGACAATTGGGTGACCTTTGACAAATCGCTCAGGATTGAGTGTGTAACGCTTATCAAGCGCTTCTTGTTTTGTTACAGCCACTTGTGCGTAGCGACCAGTGAATACCTGTTCAGGTGTTTAACCGTTTAATCCACTGTGATGATGGGAGAAGTTCGCTCAGTGATAAAAGTCGCTACTGTATTCGCGTGCGTGTTTGTCTGCGGCCCCCTCAACTGTCCAGTGACTGGGGCCGCAGACGGGGATCTTCCGGTATGCTTTAACAGCGAATGGAGCCGATAGAGCCGATAGATCGGATAGAAGCTCCAGAGGTGTATCATCAGAGAGGTCGATCATCAGAGATCGATAATCCTTGTTCGGCATGTGGGTTTGTCGAGCACGCAAAGGCAACATAATTCTTCATACGTTCTGTGAGTCTGACGAACCGTAAGATTTGAGCCAGCTTCGATCACTTTCCAACCCACATTTCGGTGACACACCTTTGACGCTGGGAACTTTTGCATGTTCGTGCGACACAAATAGAAGCAATCGACATTCTATTGCCGGTGTAACTCTATTGCCAGTGCGATTTGTTTAATACAAGTTTGGTTTCTGGCAATCATCCGATGCTGTTCGCTAATCGTAAAATTTGCATATGTAAGTCCTTTGACTTTAATTCTTACTCCCAAGGAGATAAACGTTGAATAATCAGTCTCATCTGCAATCACGTGGTTATGCAGGTCAAGCGCGTGCCGTGGAACTGCCACAGTCATCAATGACACGCAGAAATCTACTAGCTGCATCACTTGCGGTCCCGGCGGCGGCTGTGATTGCCGGCGGCATAGGCGAGTTGCGGGCAGACGGGCACGGCCATGATGCTCAGCCCAACGCCATCAAGAACACCTTCACGATGGGTGATTTCGAAGTGTCTACGCTGCTTGCGGGCACTCGCACTGTCGAGAATCCACAGTCCATTTTCGGTATGAATGTTTCTGCGGAAGAGTTTGCTGCCGTAAGTGAAGCCAATTTCATCCCGACGACCGCTGCGCAGTTCTTCTTCACGCCAACGGTAGTCAGAGCCGGTGATGACGTCATTCTCTTTGATACCGGATTGAATCCTGCAGGCATAACCGCACCGCTTGCCAGCGCAGGTATATCACCTGAAGACGTAACCGTTGTAGTGATCACCCACATGCACGGCGATCACATTGGCGGATTGGCGGGCGACGATGGAACGCCAACTTTTCCCAATGCACGATATGTCACAGGTCAAGTCGAGTATGACGCGTGGGCAAAGCAGGATAACGACAATTTCAAAGCCAAGGTTCAGCCACTGGCAGAGAAAATGGAGTTCATCGGTGACGGTGATTCAATCGTCTCGGGTATCACTGGAATGGCCGCATTCGGGCACACGCCCGGGCACATGATTTACATGCTGGAGTCGGGTGGCAAGCAGCTTGTACTGATGGCTGATATGGCCAATCATTATGTATGGTCGCTTGGGTATCCGGAATGGGAAGTCAAGTTCGACATGGACAAAGCCAAAGCCGCAGCAACGCGCAAACAGATGTTTGACATGTTCACAGCAGATAAGATTCCATTCGTGGGTTATCACATGCCATTTCCCGGAATGGGCTATTCGGAAGCACGTGGCGAGGGCGGTTATCGGTTTGTACCTGTCAGTTATCAGATGATGATCTAGCATGCGCGGCAAAGGCGGCGTGCGCGAGTCGGCCCTTTGAGTCAATCCGCCGGCATCATTATTCGTTTTAGACAACCGGAGTTTGTATCGCAAGCGCAAACTCAGGTTGTTCTAGTCCTATCTTGCTAATGAGCTATTCAACGCCTTCGTTTCTTCAACCATTAGCTCTGGAAACTTTTTTTTCCACCTACTGGGAAAAGCAGCCGCTGCATATAGAGCGCTCGACATCCAGCCCGAGCCCACTGATCGATCTGGCAATGATTGAATCAGTTCTATCCTCACAAGCGGTGTACTTCCCGGGCGTTCAGCTCACTCAGTCTGGCACGACAATCGATGCCAGCAATTATACCGACAATCAAGACGTCATCTTGCCGTTACGACTCTTCGAGCAGCATTCGCAAGGTGCAACCATTGTCATGTCCCAGGCGCAGAAGCTCTTTGAGTCACTTAATGCGTTGTGTCGCGAAGTAACGCGCAGCTTGCAGATGCGCAGTCAGGCAAATGTGTATCTGTCGCCGCCGGGAAATCAGGGATTCAACGCGCACTACGACACCCACGATGTCTTCATATTGCAGGTCAGTGGAGCAAAGACGTTCAACTTTTATCCGTCTTGCGTCGAGCTACCCAGTCATGATGAGCGCTTCGACCCGGACAATCTTGACGTGGGTGCCGTCGATGAGTCCATTGCCTTGACGGCGGGCGATACCTTGTACATCCCAAGAGGTGTTGTGCACGATGCGGTCGCTGACGACAGCGCAGCCTCAATACACGTTACCTTAGGCGTGTACCCCATGTTGATGCGAGACATGTTGCAGGAGAGTATCCAGTTGCTGGCAGAACAGGACAGCGGCTTTCGTCGCTCGGTAGACACCTGCCTGCATGCATCGTCAGGATCATCCGCTGAAAAACTGAAACAGGCATTGTTGCCATTGATACGACATTTGCAATCATCCATAGAAGATGACGACACAGCCTTGCAGGTTCATTCGCGTTTCAAGGATGAATTGTCCTTGGAGGCACTGCAGGACTGCAAAGGGCTGGCGAGTCGACGTCTTGACCCATATTCCACCGAACATGGGACACCGGAATTTCTGGAGATTCGATTACGCACAGAATCAGTGATTGGTTATGAGGCCACGCCTTACGGAGTCAAGGTGCGTGCATTTGGCCAGATTCTGGAATTCGGGGAGCCAATGAGTAAGGAAATCCAAAAGCTGCTAGTGAACGGTCTGCTGAAGAGAGAAGACTTGCAGGCGTTGGACGCTGATCAGAAAGATGCCATGATCCGGCGGCTGTTGCAGGAAAATCTGGTTGATCTGGTGGTAAAGGAGGCTGGCTTATCGTGCTCAGATGGAAAAACCAGAGTGAAACGATGAACAATCCTGCTTGACCCCTGTGGCACCGCTTGCTAGCGTAATCACTATGGTTAGCTTCCTTGGGTGACATATGAGTGCAGACGACAAGACCGATGGTGTAGTTGTTCAGGACCGTTCATCGCGCAGGCAGTTCATGCGCCGCGGAGCCGCTTTTGTGGCGGTAGCAGGAGCGGTGGCGGCGTCCGCTGGCCGTTCCGCGGTTGCCGCTGATTGCGATCGTGGTGGTCCGGGTGGCGAGAAACCAAAACACGGTGGAAACGGCTCGGACAGTGATACTGGATCAGGTGCAGATCCTACCGGATGCGGTCGTCAGCGCGAAGAATCGCCAAAAATCTCTAGTGCACCCGCTGGAACAGCGCCCTCTGACACTCGATCAGTGACGGTTGGGAAGATTCTCGGCTAGGAGGCTGTCCGAGAATAACGATCGCAGCGAAAGTGTGAGAGTTCGAGTCAGATTTTCGTGTCAATTGAGGTGAATAGTTGTTCTATTCGCCGTTGTTACGCGGAAAGCTGGCCGAAATATCGCGCTGTCGCTCGATCAGCTTATTCTCGGACAGCCTCCTAGGCACTATCAGAGGTACACGCAACACGGACTCTGGCGTGCATCGATATGACTCTTTGCAGGTTCTTTGTTCGGTCTGGTCTGATGTGTCTTGATAGTGTGCAGCGCTGAGCGTGCGGTTTGTCTGTGACTACCCCCGAACTGCCTTTGACTGACCAGGCGTCAGGCGTTCTGCAGTCTAGTGCTGCCATGAGTGCTTGCGCAATTCCGATGGCAGTACTTGCTTTGCGCTGTTAAAGTGTGCAATCTCTTCAGGTGAGGACGAGTAACACCAAACTACCACACCAGGAGATTTTTTACATGCGTACAGCACGCTTACTATTGCTACCTTCGCTTGCTATGGCTGCAAGCATGACAGCGCCCCTACACGCTGCCGAAAAGCTCACCTATTACTGCAGTGCACAGGAAGACTGGTGCCAGCTAATGGCAACAGGTTTCGAAGAAGCCACAGGCATTGATGTGAGTATGACTCGCAAAAGCTCCGGTGAAACACTGGCGCAGATCAAAGCCGAATCCAGCAATCCCAAGGGGGATATCTGGTGGGGTGGTACAGGCGACCCACACCTGCAGGCAGCCGAGGAAGGTCTGGGTGAAGCCTATGAGTCACCCATGCGTTCAGAACAGAATGATTGGGCCATCAAGCAATCTGAAGCTGCTGGCAACCAGACCATCGGGATCTACTCTGGTGCGTTGGGTTACGGTTACAACGAAGAGGTTCTGAAAGCCAACAATTTGCCGGTACCCGCGTGCTGGGCAGACCTCTTGAAGCCAGAATACAAGGGCCATGTGCAAATGGCTAACCCAAACTCATCGGGCACCGCTTACACTACACTGGCGACCATCGTGCAGCTTTTTGGTGAAGATGAAGGCTTCGAGTTCATGAAAGGGCTGCACAAGAACATCAATCAGTACACCAAATCCGGTTCTGCACCCATAAAGGCCGCAGCCCGCGGTGAAAACACCATTGGCATCGTCTTTCTGCACGACGCTGTTGCTCAGGCAGCATCTGGCTTCCCTATCAAGGCCGTGGCTCCCTGCGAAGGCACAGGTTATGAAATTGGTGGTATGACGATTATCAAGGGTGGGCGCAATCCGGAAAACGCGCGCAAGTTCTACGACTGGGCACTAACGGCAGAAGTACAGTCACGCTCATTGGAAGTGAATGCATTTCAGGTCATGTCCAACAAGAACGCCGAAAGCTCGCCTCTGGCACCCGATCTTGAGTCCATCAAGCTTATTGATTATGACTTTGCCAAATATGGATCAGCGGATGAGCGCAAGCGCCTGCTGAAAAAGTGGGATGACGAGGTATCCGTGTTGCCGCAGTAAGGTAGCGCCACTTTCGATCACATCCGTTTATGAAACGCAGCGCAGCCCTGTGGCTGATAACAGGGCTGTTGGGTTTTTGTATTCTCCCCTGGTACATTCTGGAAGATGGATTATGGGGGTTCGAGTGGCTGCTTGATGGCTACCCGTTTGATGCAGATTATGCGCCTGCGTTATTCCTGATCTTTCAAGGGGAGAAGCTCTGGCTCTCCCCGATCCTGCTTTTCCTGTTGTTGCCTGCGTTTGGCGAACTCTTCACGCGCGGGATATCAGAACCGACTGTTGCCGCAACCAGGCGTGCCAACGTGCTGCTCATAGCCGGAATGGCCGGGATTGCATGGGTTGCCTTTCAAGGCTACGGTATTGGCCTGAGAGGATGGAATTTTGAAGCCTTGAATGCCCTGTTTGGTCCGCTGGAGGACAGACAGTTTGGTATGGGGTCCGGTGCACTGTTGGTTGTCGGTGCATTTCTTTTCTTCCTCACCACGGGCATTGCAGGCCGTGGTGCTGTCAATGGTGATGTGTTCGTCGTCGGTGCCATCGGATTGGTTATCGCGATGGTCACGGTGTTTATCTTTTTCCCCATCGTGCAGATGCTGGCCAGTGCCTTCAGTGACAACGATGGCACTTTTTCTGTTGGTGTTTTTGCTGGCAAATTTACCGAGAACAAGATCTGGGGGTTGGGTTGCGTCACCGGTGGTACACGCTGCGGGGTGGCATGGAACTCACTTTTTCTTGCGGTGCTGGTGGGTTTCTTTACAACGGTGCTGGGACTTGTGTTTGCACTGGTGGCCACGCGCTCCGGATTTCGCTATGGCCGGGTACTTCGTGGTCTGACTGTTCTTCCCATCATTACGCCGCCATTTGTCATCGGCCTTGCCATCATTCTGCTGTTTGGCCTGTCGGGCACCATCACCCAGTTTGTTGCCGAGTTGTTTGGACTACAACCCACGCGATGGGTCTACGGACTTCCGGGTATTTTCATTGCTCAATTGCTGTCTTTTACCCCCATTGCTTTCCTGGTTCTCATCGGTGTCGTGGAAGGGGTAAGTCCCTCCATGGAAGAGGCGGCCCAGACACTGCGCGCCAGCAAGTGGCAGACGTTTAGAACCGTATCATTGCCTCTGATGCGCCCAGGCCTGGCCAATGCGTTTTTACTAGGTTTTATCGAGAGTATGGCCGACTTTGGCAATCCATTGGTGCTGGGTGGAAACTACGATGTGTTGTCCACCGAAATATTCTTTGCCATAGTAGGTGCGCAGAATGACCAGGGCAAAGCTGCGGTGCTTGCCATCGCGTTGTTGATATTCACGCTAACGGCGTTCTATGCCCAGCGTCGCTGGCTGGGCAAGAAAAGCTATACCACTCAAACCGGTAAGGGCGATGGCGGCATGCATGTCTTGTTGCCAAAGCGCGTCATGTTGCCTTGCTATTTCATTGCTGGTATCTGGACGGCATTTACCCTGACGGTGTATGGCATGATCCTCTATGGCGGCTTTGTTGAGCTCTGGGGGTTGAATCATACCCTGACGTTAAAACACTATACGGCGGCATTTGCCGTCGGTTATAACGAGTTCGGCATCCACTTCAAGGGCAGTGCCTGGGATTCATTCTGGACGACACTCAAGATTGCTGGAATTGCAGCGCCTTTAACCGCAATCCTGGGATTGATTACGGCCTGGTTGCTGGTACGCCAGAGCTTTGTTGGCAAGTCGGCATTCGAATTTGGCACCATGCTCAGTTTCGCGATTCCCGGCACTGTCATCGGTGTGTCATATATACTCGCGTTTAACGTGCCACCCATAGAGCTCACAGGTACAGGTGCCATCCTGGTTATCAGTTTCATTTTCAGAAACATGCCAGTGGGTGTACGTGCAGGCATCGCATCGATGTCACAGCTTGACAAGAGTCTGGATGAGGCTTCGCTGACGCTTGGAGCTAGCACCTGGCATACCTTTACCCGCATTGTGTTACCGCTTATGCGTCCGGCAATACTGGCTGCACTGGTCTTTAGCTTCGTACGTGCGATGACAGCGATCAGTGCCGTCATTTTTCTGGTGAGTGCTGAGTACAACATGGCCACCAGCTACATCATCGGACGTGTGGAAAACAATGATTATGGTATTGCAATAGCCTACTCGTCGATGTTGATTGTTGTCATGCTGACCATGGTGGCTATCACTCAGCTACTGGTGGGGCGTGCCAACACACGACGAAGAACCCAACATGCTCATGCTATCGCTTAACAACAAAGGTAATCTGAGCGTACCTGCGCTATCCGCTACAGCAGTGGAATCTCCCTTTGTCTACTGTGCTGATTCATCACAGTCATTTTCAGTTTTCAAGCTTCGGAGTCACCCATGAGCCTGTCAGATACCTCAGAAGCCGACAACGTAATGCTGAGCATACATAGCAAGGCGGCCTCCGTAAGATTTGAGCAAGTCAGCAAGGTGTATGGCACAGATGTCAGGGCTGTGGACTCTGTATCGTTGCATGTCGAGGCGGGGGAGCTGGTAACGCTACTTGGCCCCTCCGGTTGTGGCAAGACAACAACATTGCGAATGATTGCCGGGCTTGAGATGGCTACCAGCGGCAAGATTCTTATCGGGGGAACTGATGTAACGCAGCTGCCTGCCACCGATCGCGATGTGTCAATGGTCTTTCAATCGTACGCGTTGTTTCCGCACATGAGCGTCATGGAAAATGTGTCCTATGGCTTGCGTATTTCAAAAATGAGAAAGTCCGAGGTTGTTGAGCGCGCTCAGCACGGCCTGGATCTGGTGGGATTGTCAGGTTATGGAAATCGCTTGCCCAGTGAGTTATCCGGTGGGCAGCAACAGCGTGTTGCCGTTGCACGTGCGCTGGTGCTCGAGCCACAAGTGTTGTTGTTTGACGAGCCATTGTCGAATCTGGATGCAAAACTCAGACGTCAGGTGCGTGACGATATTCGTGATATTCAGACAAAACTGGGCTTGACGGTGGTCTATGTCACACACGATCAGGAAGAGGCTCTGGCTGTGTCGGATCGAATCATCGTCATGAACAATGCCGTGATCGCTCAGGTGGGTACACCACGTGAACTTTATGACTCACCGACGGACGAGTTCGTTGCCGATTTTATCGGTGAGGCCAATCTTCTGGATGCCACTGTGCTGGAAGTAAATGGTGGTATGGCTCGTGTGGTGTTGGGCACGGAACAAGGCGTAGCCGATGAGTCAGCAGGCGGACAAATGCAGATCATGACGGCTGCCCGGACCGATGTAACAGGGCCTGCCCGTATCGCTATCAGGCCGGGTCGTGTCCGCCTCTTGCCTGTAGACACTGAAAACACATTGGCAGGTGTGATTGATAAGTCGACCTATGTGGGTAGCCACATGGAATACCGTGTTGTGACCTCGGTTGGCACCGTATTTGTGGTTGCCGATGCCGAGTCTGACTATCAGGCGGGAAATGATGTGGGAGTGGGTTTCATGGCTAAAGGGCCCGTACTGTTGCCCGCGGCTTGATGGCGTGTAAAGTCAGCGCACAGGATGTCCAAGAGCATGAATGAGCTTTCACAGAAGCACTGCAAGCCCTGTAACGGGAAAATGCCACTGCTGTCATCTTCGTGTATTGATGAGTTTTCAAGCCAGCTGCACGACGACTGGCAGCTGTGCGATGGCGCAACTAAACTGGTCAGAGACTTTCGATTCAAGGGCTTCGCCAAGGCCACCTATCTTGCCAATCTGTGTGCGTGGCTTGCAGATCGGGAAGGGCATCATCCGGATGTCTCTTTTGGTTGGGGTTATTGCACGGTAACCATCACTACACACGACGTTAAGGGATTGACCGAAAACGATTTTATCTGGGCTGCCAGGCTCGACAACCTGACAAAATAATTCGGCTGCGATATGCTCCGAATTTGATGGCAAGACATCGCTGTCCACTGCGGTGCGGCACGATGTAACCTGTTGAACGAAATTTTAATTAAAGTTTGACTAGCGGCGGCTAGCGATATGCATATATACGCTCACCGAGCAGGTGCTGTTTTTGAACATGTTGTGCACGCTATGATTCAAAATGAATATATGCAGAGTGTGACGTTTCCTCTGTCACTCATTCGTTCTCCCGTCTGGCTTTTCGACGTGGATAGTCTGCGAATAGTCTGGGCGAATCCTGCTGGCTTGAATCTGTGGGAATCACCAGATCTTGCCGAACTGCAAGGCAGGAACATGTCCAGCGATATTACGCGCAATGTTCGGGAGCGACTGGATCAGTACTGCACTGACCTGATTGGCACCACAGACACCATGACAGAGCACTGGACGTTCTACCCTAACGGTAGTCCCAGTACGTTTGAATGTTCAATAAGCGCTATCGAGTCGCCCTGCGGTCATCGCTTGTTGGTTGTCAATGCAACATGTGAGGACAGGACTTCCCTTTCGGATACGCTTTACAGAAGTAACGCCCTTCTCCACACCTCAGTATGCGTATCTGTTTACGGTATGCGCGGTCAGTTGAAATATTCAAACCCTGCTGCGCGATCCATGCTCGGCAATGATGTAACGTCTTTGGCCGATCATTTTTGCGACCAGGAGGTCTGGCAAGAGGCTCGTGATGCTCTTGAACGTGCTGAACGGGTCAGCGTGGACGCCAGAGTGTTGACTAAAAACGGTTGCGCCTGGCACAGTTTGACACTAGAAGCCTGCCCGGATCCTGTTGATGGTGAAATGTCGATACTTGTCAGTGAGTCTGACATATCCTCTCGCCACAAGGCACAGGAACAGGTCAAGCAGCTGGCGTATTTTGACACATTGACAGGACTGCCTAATCGTACGTCCTGGTTTGGTACCTTGAAATCGCGTCTGGACACGGCAGCGCTCAATGGTCAGAGCCTGGCTGTTTTATTCGTTGATCTGGACCGATTCAAGATGATCAACGATACGTTGGGACACAACATAGGCGACAAGCTTCTACAGTCGGTATCGCAGCGTCTGTGTGATTGTCTGGGTGGCGATGATTATCTTGCAAGGCTGGGTGGGGACGAATTTACAATACTGACTGAGGATGATCATGTCGGCAGGCGTTCGAATGCCTGTGCCAGTGCTCTTGTCGCGTCTTTGGCAAAACCGATTGTTATTGATGGTCATGAGATAACCATAACGCCCAGCATTGGTATCGGGCTCTATCCTAAGTTCGGCACTGTATCCAGCGAACTCATGCAGCAGGCTGATCTTGCGATGTACGCTGCAAAAGAAGCCGGTGGTGGCTATATGCGTTTCCAGCCACACATGAACGCCCAGATCCAGCAACGCCGGATTATCGAAAACGATTTATGCAAAGCGTTAGAGACATCTGCATTGAAGGTGTACTACCAGCCCAAAATCTGTGCCTGTTCGGGCCAGATCACAGGTGTTGAGGCGCTACTCAGATGGAATCACCCTAAAGTGGGTCCGATTTCTCCCGAGCAGTTCATTGCCGTGGCAGAAGAGACAGGAAAGGTTGGCGATATTACGCGCTACGTATTGCACGAAGCCCTGAGACAACAATCCCAATGGGCGGCTGCCGGATATGACATCACAATGGCCGTTAACGTATCGCCTCTGGAATTTCGACGTGGAGATATTGTTGCCATGGTGCGCCATGCTCTCGCAACCAGCGGCTGCAAGCCCCAGAAACTGAAGCTTGAAATAACCGAATCCATGCTCATGACCGACAGCACTGAGATTCTTGACAAGCTAGGAGAATTGCACCACTTGAACGTCAAGTTGAGTCTGGATGATTTCGGGTCCGGCTACAGCAATCTTGGATATCTGCAGCGCTTTCCGCTCGACAGTATCAAGATAGATCAGTCGTTTCTACCAAACGGCACAGTATCTCCCGTAGTAGATCTGATCATTGGCGTGGGCAAGAAGCTCTCACTGACAGTGGTGGCTGAAGGTGTGGAAACACGCCGACAGCGCGACTTTCTCATGGAGCATGGATGTCACCAGCTACAGGGTTTCCTGTTTTCCAAACCCTTGCCCGAGCCTGAAGCTACCGTGTTGCTGAGAAGATGGAAAGTCGATAAATTTCGCAGGCGTAAAAAGGCTGGTGTAGCTGCGTAGTATCAGACCCGAAAGGGCTGCGATCCGGGCAAGGTACGTATTGTGAAAGTCAGGTTGCCTGTAAAGACCCTTCCGGCAACCTGCTTACTTTGAAGCGAGTATGCTGCGCAAGATTTGCGCAGAAAGTCTGCGCCGTTTTGCCTGTTTATGGCATATAGCCTAACGCATTTCCAGCCAGATGCTTGCGGGTAAGGCTTCGTCGGCTGCTGGTAGCGTGTATATGCCTGGCGTCGCAGGCTGATCCAGTAGTTTTGGAACCAGCATGATTAGCTCTGCAAACAGAAATTCCACGATCTCATCAGGTACGCTAGCGCCGGTAAAGTTGACCGGGTATCCCTCATTGATCAAGTAAAGTCGTCGGCCATCGCGCAGTGTGCACTGACGTACATGTTCATGTAACTGTTGGGACGCTATGGTTTCACCTTCAAGGTAGGGAAGGTTTATTTCATGATTCTTGGACGATCCACTGACAACAAAACACCGATCAGGTAGCTGATCTATCAGCTGTCTGTCTATGGATTGTTTACCGGTTGCACCGATGACAATCGCTGGCGCACGGCTCAGCGTCTTTCCGTAGGCAGGGTGGTGGCCATCAACGGTTGCCTCCACAACAGATACAGTATCAACATCCTTGACACTGACACTCAATCCACGGTTGCGCAGACTTTGTGCCACACCTTTACCCACCCAGCCATAGCCCAGTAGCAGGGCATCACGCCCCACGGTGGAGTACCCGAGATCTCGTAAGATGCCGTCAAGTGCTGCAACAACGGCCTCGCCAACCTGTTTGCCTTCAATTTCCTTTAAGCGTGTTTGTGCAACGTTGAACTGCGGAATTCTGATGTCATTCAGCTGTTCGGCAACCCAAACGCCTTGCTTTGTTATTTCAAGCGCGCCGACGACCGTATCGCCACCGATGAATTCAGGCTCATGCAATGCATGAATCGCAATACCGCCCACTTCATGGATGACCAAGCGCTGATTCTGTTCTCTGCATCTGTCTATGCACAACTGCAGCTCTGTCGCTACACAACGCAATAAATCGGGATAGTTCGGGGTCAATACCCTGATGCCCATTGCGCGTAATTCGTCTATGGCCTCTGTGTTACCGGAATAGCTTATTCCGATAACGGTGTCTATGGGTATGTACTGATGGAGAAGCCGAAGCAGCCTGACGGTGTCAGGGAATAAGTGCTGGACAACGAACTGACGCGTATCAGGGTATGGCGAGAGTTCCAATCGGCGACACATTTCACCCAGAAAGTCAGGATGAAAAGGGCTACTTTTGCTCATGAGTCGGTGAGGTTTGTGTGCTTGCGCGGTACCGCTATGAACAGGATATCGTTGGACAGATACTTGAATGGCTTGATGCGTCCAATCGTGTTCGACAGAAACAGATCAAGCGGCTTTATCCAGGCATGTTCGAAAGTCTTTGATCGTAGGTGATTGAACAGCCGGCCAAGTCTGTTGTCCGGTGTGTAGAACCGTGATGCCATGGGCAGGTACGGAATCACTGACAGGTAGCCAACACCTTGAGATTTTTTGATGTCAAAGTGCTTTTCTATGACGTTACGCCATTCAGTCTGAGTCAATCGAATCTTGTGTTCTGGATAATGCAAGTGCTTCAATTTGAAACGATCCAGTCGATACCACTGCGGAACGGTAATTACCAGACTGGCATGCTCAGGCATCGATTGAGCCACGTGTTCAATAACAGAGCCAAGATCGTCAACGTTATCATGCAGGTGCTCCAGCACATCCAGTAACATCACCACATCCGGCGTCCAGTGCATCGGTGTATCCAGAGTTCCCGGCTGGTTTAAATCCACTACGGCATTGGGTTTGAAGGTGGGTTCGTAGTCAATACCGAAGTAGCTGATGTTCTGGTTCAGCGCAAACAGAAAACGCTTGGCTACCTGCAGGCCACATCCGATATCCATAATCCGTGGCTGTGCGACGTCTGTGCTTTGAATATGCTGGTTTACCAGATTGAACTTTACGTAGTTAAACAGGTTGTTCTCTGGTGTGTGGAACAGGCGTTCAACCAGATAGCTTGAACGTACAACCTGTGTCGCTGAGCTCTTGCCGGTGTGTGGGATAGCAACACCCTTCACCGGCTTTGGCGGTTGTGGATGTTCAATCTCTACCGTGTTGGTTTGCTCATACATGCTGCTGCTCCTGGTGGCGACGGGCCGTTGGCGTTCACGGCTCTGTTGACGGTATATGCGCTGTCAATGCAAGCTTACTGCCATTTTGTAAAGTAACGCTTACAGTGATGCCGGGTAGTCCGTCAACCCGAAATATTAGGATTCAGAGTTCGCCAGCCGCCTAGTAGTCCGTCAACCCGAAATATTAGGATTCAGAGTTCACCAGCCGCCGCC
>CAYGSW010000138.1:0-1119 GCA_964352535.1 uncultured Granulosicoccaceae bacterium
GTGGTGTCTTACACAACTAGCCTATTACAAAGTGCCCGGGTATGTGGCATTTGTCAGCGAATTGCCCGTAACAGCCACACAAAAGATACAACGAGCAACGCTAAAGCAATTAGCAATGGACTTGCTTGATGATCCGAATACCATCAACACCACAGCGTTGAAGAAACGACAGACCGTCGCATGAGCCGACGCCAATCCTACGAAGGCGCCGTGCTGAGCGCACCTTTTACCATGCCATATGAGCGCTACTCCATGCAGACAGCGCATTGGTGGATAGCCAGGGCACTGAGAGGTTCACTTCAATCAGCAGGATTAAAACCCGGTGATCTTGACGGCTTCTCTGTGGCAAGCTTCTCCCTGGTGCCGGATACAGCTGTTGGGCTGACACAGCATCTTGGGCTTTGTCCACGTTGGCTGGATCATATACCCATGGGAGGTGCCAGTGGCGTAGTGGCTTTGCGACGTGCGGCGCGTGCCGTGCAGGCCGGTGATGCCGATATCATTGCCTGTGTTGCGGGTGATACGAACCACATCGATAGCTTCAGACGTACACTCTCGAGCTTCTCACGATTTGCCTCGGATGCCTCATACCCCTATGGCTTTGGTGGACCCAACGCCAACTTTGCCTTGCTAACCGATCGCTATATGCAGGA
Source organism: uncultured Granulosicoccaceae bacterium (assembly GCA_964352535.1). GTDB lineage: Bacteria > Pseudomonadota > Gammaproteobacteria > Granulosicoccales > Granulosicoccaceae > Granulosicoccus. The sequence continues at coordinate 654 of CAYGSW010000138.1, forward strand.
ATACGGTGCAACACGCGAAGATTTTGGACGCCTCTGTGTGGCACAGAGAAGCAATGCATTAAGCAATCCCAATGCGCTTATGAAAAAGCCTCTGACACTGGATGACTACATCAATGCCCGATCCATTGCGGATCCTATCGCCTTGTTTGATTGTGTGATGCCGTGTGCCGGCTCCGAGGCATTTCTTGTCATGAGCGAGGATAATGCCATAGAGCGTCGACTTCCTTACGCACGCATTGGCGGTGCCATCGAAAGACACAACGCTCATGCAAGCGATCCCATCCAGTTGCGTGGAGGCTGGACGCTGGACATTGATGAATTGTACGATATGGCGCAATGCGCTCCAAACGACATCAGCTTGCTGCAAACCTATGATGACTATCCTGTTATCTCCATGATGCAGATCGAAGATCTGGGTTTTTGTGCCAAAGGCGAGGGGGGCAGCTTTGCGGCCTCCGGCGCGCTG
>CAYGSW010000138.1:1129-15324 GCA_964352535.1 uncultured Granulosicoccaceae bacterium
GTCAGAAACCATGATCTGACCAATACCGGAGATTTTCCTCACAACACCTCCGGCGGGCAGTTATCCGCAGGCCAGGCAGGCGCTGCCGGAGGCTTTCTCGGTCTTGTCGAAGCCATTCGGCAAGTGACTCACACCGCTGGCCCCACACAAGTCAGGAATGTCAGCCGTGCCATGGTTTCAGGGTTTGGCATGATCAATTATGATCGAGGCGTGTGTTCCAGTGCCGCCATTCTGGAGGCTGCATGATGGTTGATCCGCTGACGCCACCGCCAAAAAAGAACCCACAACAACGTACGGTGTCTCCCACGCGACCTCCGGAAGCACGAAGCCGTGCCGCGCTTGGCTTGAGTGTGGCGGCAGCCACGGGCAGATTCGCACTCCAGAGCTGTACGGAATGCGGTACCGTGCAATATCCACCAAGAGACGCTTGTGAAAACTGCCTGGGCACCGACCTTCCCTGGAAGGACGTAACTCCCGAAGGGGTCATACTCGCGCAGACAACCGTACGGGCATCCACCAAACTGTATTTCCGGGAACGCACGCCATGGCGCACCGGCACGGTAGCGCTGGATGCCGGACCTGTTGTTATCTGTCACTTGCACAGCGACTGTGAACGCAATAGCCGCGTTGTTGTGGTTAACCGTCTTGACTTGTCAGGACAAGGTGTCTTGTTGGCACTGCCTCATGAGAGCACACTGAACATGGAAGATGACCCACAACTGCGAGCGTTGTCCTGCACCCCGAAATTGCGTCGCATACTGATTACCGATGCGCGTAATCCCAACACAAAAGCACTTGCCAGTAGCTTGCTTGACGCCGGTGCCAGTACTGTATTTATTGGCGAATCGGAAAACTGGAGACCTAATCCCCAACGTGAATCTCTGCAGGCCATGCATAACGTTAGTCTCTTGCCACTGGATGTCACAGACACCAGTTCGGTAAAAAGACTTGCGGCTGAGATTGGAGGCAAGACGGATATACTCATCAACAATGCGCGTTTCATACGCCCGGGGGGCGTACTGGCACGAGGTGATACCGCATTTGCTCACGACGAGATGAACGTAAATTACCTGGGTTTGATGAGGCTTGCGCAAGCGTTCGGTCCGGGTATGTGTTCACGCACCTCTGATGGAGTGAATTCTGCTGTTGCCTGGGTTAATCTCTTGTCAGTACATAGCTTGTCCAACACTCCTGACTACGGCTGTTTTTCGGCCTCCAATGCGGCTGCACGCTCATTGAGTCAGAGTTTGCGTGCTGAGTTCAGAGCATCTGGCTTGCGTGTCATGAACGTCTACACAGGCCCAACCGATGATGATTGGTATCAGCCTGTACCACCACCCAAAGTGTTGCCGACGGCACTGGCAAGAACTGTCGTTGATGGTTTGCAACGTGGCCTGGAAGAGACTTATTGCGGAGACATCGCCAAGGATATCCTGCAGCGCTATCTACACAACCCGGCCATTCTCGAACGTGAAACAACGTTGGCTGGAGACGGCGCGTGACGCATCAAACGCTGCTTAGCCTTGCAAACGACATTGCCAACAGGGATATTCGTGTTGTTGATCTGACCCATACACTCGATCCCGACTTTCCAGTCATCATATTGCCACCCGAGTTTGGCCAGTGTGCTCGCTTTCGCATGGAAGAGATCAGCGCTTATGACCATCGAGGACCTGCCTGGAAATGGCACAATATCACGATGTCGGAGCACACCGGCACCCACTTCGATGCCCCCTTACATTGGGTTTCAGGGCGGGACTTACCCAACAATTCAGTTGATGAAATACCTATGGAGGCGTTCGTCGGGCCTGTAGCAGTCATTGACTGTTCCCGAGGAGCAGCAAGCGATCCTGATTTTGAATTGACACCTGAAATCATCAAACAGTGGGAACAGCAACACGGCATTATTCCAGAGGATTCCTGGGTTTTGATGCGCACAGACTGGTCTAAAAAGAGCGGGGCTGACTATTTGAACATGGCGGATGATGGCCCGCATTCACCCGGACCAACACCTGCGGGCATTCGATTTCTTATCGACGAACGAAACATTCGTGGCTTTGGTACGGAGACGGTCGGTACAGACGCTGGACAAGGTGCTCATTACACACCGCCCTATCCTGCACATTATTTTTTACATGGTGCCGGGAAGTACGGCTTGCAATGTCTGGCCAATCTGGACCAGCTTCCACCAGTGGGTGCAGTGCTCATTGCTGCACCGTTAAAAATAAAAAATGGTACAGGTAGCCCACTGCGTGTAATGGCACTGGTATCACGTCAAAGCACTTGAGAGCAAACGCCATGACACGTTACACAGCATTGATTACTGGCGGCAACAAGGGCATCGGTGCTGATCTGGCTGCACGACTTCTTGATCAAGGGTACACCGTTATTTCTGTTGCACGGCGTTCACCTGAAGTATCACATCCTGAATTACATTCAGTTGAAGCAGACCTGCTTGACCCTTCGGCAGTTGCAAGGGCGGCCGAACACATCGGCTCATGTTTTTCGGTAACTCACCTGATACACAATGCGGGTCTTATCTGGCCAAATCTCATTGAAGAAGCCAAACCCGAAGACATCACCGGACTGGCCCAATTGCACCTTGGCTCAGCGTTGACACTGCTACAAGCCACATTGCCCTCGATGAAGAGCGCAGGTTTTGGTCGTGTCATGTTCAATGCCTCACGCGCTGCACTGGGTGCACCTACCCGAACCGCTTACAGTGCCAGCAAAGCCGGCATGATCGGCATGGCAAGAACCTGGGCACTGGAACTTGCACAACATGGCATTACGGTGAACGTGGTGGCCCCCGGCCCGATCCAGACTGACAACTTCTGGGGGATCGTAGACAAAGGCAGCGAACAGGAGACGGTTCTGGCTAAACGGATACCGGTGGGTAGACTAGGCACCGTGGCCGATGTCAGTAACGCATTTCTGTTTTTCTGTGATCCTGCCAATAGCTTCGTCACTGGGCAGACACTGTATGTGTGCGGCGGTGCAAGTGTGGGTACGCTGCAGCTTTAGCTGAGAGTACCGCAGCATCTGTACGAAGTAAGTCGCCAGCGGTGTTCAATAGAGCCATGCTTCTCTCAACGATGGTTAACTTTCTTGCCTCAGCCAAGGCACTAGAGACGGTCCCGGTACTGGTGTCGAATCATCTCTAGGTATCGCAACAGGGTCATTCATTCACGCCCTACCAGCTGGCGGAGGGCTGGCTGTGCTGTATTCCGCCGGGCTGCGATCAAGTCGGGCCACATTGGCTCCTTCCCGGAATCGAATACATGGAAAGGGTCTGCAAGTTAGGCGTTTCATAAATACGTCCAGGCTAAATCGTTTCCGGGACAAAGCAACAAAAAAAGAATAATCGCCAATAAAATCCTGACGTCACAGCTCACTCAGCCAGTTCACGAGTCACAAGATCGCCAACAGACAATGCCTGTGGATTTGGAGTGTTTCGATCCGCTGTTATGATTTTCGGAACAGGTACCGGCGTGTCATAACTGTACTCCGGATCCAACTTTTGCTGAATCCACGTTTGTCGCATCTCTCGCCAGGCACTAATCAGAGTTCGCGGTTCGGGCATGTCATCAGCCAAAGCCAGATGCAGTTTCTTCAAGTTATAACAAGGCACAGCAGCATACATATGATGCTCCAAATGCCAATTCATGCCCCAGTAGAGAAACTCCGTCACTGGATCCAGCTTGATTGATCGCGCACACTTTCTAAAATCGGACACATTTGCCTGTAGACCGCAATGCTGAGGCACCCCGGCAAAATAACGAAGCCAGTTGGCCATGAACGTCCCACCTGACACAATTAGCGCAATGATGGGTTGTCCGATAGCGACGGAGCCAATCACCACAATCAGATGAAAAGCAAGAACCACGCGAGCCCAGTTCATGGCCTTGCGACGTTGCTTGTCGTGTCCCTCATAAAGTTCCGTACCCCATGAGTTAAACGGATTACTGAAATCGTTACGCGCAAGGCGAATAAAACCACTCAAGGTGGGCAGCGCACCTCGTGAGTGATATCCACCGGTTACATTGAATGTGAACAGTTGTACAAGGTACAAGATGCGCAACGAGGGTGTTGCTGGCATCACCTCCTCTCGGTCGCCTTCAAGAAACAATGTATAGCGGTGATGATAGTTATGGCTAAAGCGGTAAACGCGGAAGTTCAGCCAACCCAATAGCGCAAAAATACGCAGAAAGACATCATTAAGCCATTGCGTCTTGAATACAGTGCGATGACACAGTTCATGATGTGGTGACGTAAAAAACGAGGTAACAGTTCCATGCAGAAACAGTGATACAAACAGGCCAAACCACAGCTGATTGGCATAGCATAGATACGCCAGACTAGCCGTAACGCACCACAGCCCCAAATGCCCACCAGCCTGAAAAAGTCCCTTCAGATCGCTGCGCTGAATCAGTTGTGACAACACCTTTCTGTCGATTGGGCAGCGGTACCAGTCAATGTTGAGTGTTTTCCGCACGTGAGCCATCGACTTCACTTCATGCGCAGAAGCACTCGCGGATACCGGATTCATTTAAAGTCCCTCATAGCGTACCAAAACGTCTGTAAAGTCAGTTTTACCACAATATCTACAGCTGCTTCACCAGAACAAACCGTCAACATGCCAAGTATTCACCACTAAAAACTCCCGACAATCTGCCTGGCTGTGAACGCACTCTGGTACAAGCGTTTATAGATCGGTGCGCTGGCCACTGTTGTCAGGTCCGTCGGCGCAATTGGCAAGCTGGCCACATCAACGTGACGGTCAGGCGTAAACGTGCCCTAGTGGTCTTTCTCTTCTGCAGATAAATCCCACAAGAAAATAGGGTTGACTTTCACACCAGTGGTCCATTCAAACACGTCTTACCGACCAGACTCTTGGTGAATACTGCCAATTGCCTGGATTCTGGCTCTGAACTGCTCAACCCGAGCTCGTTCAGTATCCACATATTGACCAATACCAATCAGTGAACAGTCCATTTGCAACATGACGGGCTGGCTACACGAGGCATGTATGGCATCGACCCCGGCGCCAATCAGTTTCTCTATCGAATCAAGCGTCACGCCACCACCTGCCATGATCTGGATGCGTCCAGCAGACTGCTGCACAAGATCAGATATCATTTGAGAACCATCCGGCGCGTGTCCAGACTGGCCGGAGGTCAGGATACGGGAAAAGCCCAAATCAATGGCGCTCTCCAATGTGGCTGCAGGATCAGTTGTCAAATCAAACGCCCTGTGCAATGTGGTCTCCAGGCCACCCGCCGCCGATAAAAGAATCTCCAGCGCAGCAGCATCAAGAGATTTGTCTGCTCTCAGTGCGCCGAGAACAACACCTGCGAGTCCTGCGGTTTTTACTGCCTCAATGTCAGCCTGCATGAGCGCAATTTCTTGCCTCGTATACACAAAGTCACCAGCACGCGGGCGAATCATGACGTGAGACGGGATTGTTGATTCAGCAGCCAATCTGATCAGACCCGGGCCTGGCGTCAGCCCACCCAGTGCCAGCGCTGAACACAACTCCACTCTTTCGGCACCACCTGCGATAGCTGCGGCTAATCCCTGCACACTATCAATACACACTTCAAACATCACTTTTTCGTCACGCATCCAGCACGCTCATAAAATTTCTAGGCTTACTATATGTCATTGGAATCTATGTGTTATCCTGCTGACTACTTGACGGGGTGCTGAATCGCTGGTGAAAACCGGATGTTCGGCTGAGATGCTGCAGCAGACTGCGCAATCCCGATGAACCTGATGCGGGTAATGCCGACGAAGGGATTCAAGCGCTGCGGATCAACAAGACTCCCTCCTTAAATCCACTTCTTCCCGGTATCGCCTGCGGAGAAGCGCATGCAAGACCATGGGAATTCTGGAACACCGTCGAACCCGGCTCACAACACGCCAATTGCATTGACCATAGCCGGGTCTGACTCTGGTGGCGGAGCGGGTATTCAAGCCGATTTGAAGGCGTTGAGTGCCTTGGGCGTGTATGGGGCGAGCGTGATCACAGCGCTCACAGCGCAGAACACACAGAGTGTCACGGCAATCCACGACGTACCGGCCGACTTTATTGCCAAGCAACTCCATGCCGTACTCGATGATCTGACTGTGAATGCGATAAAAATAGGTATGCTCTCTCGCGTGACAGTCATCAAGCGCCTGAGTGATGTGCTTGACGAATATGCGCACATACCCGTAGTGCTGGACCCCGTAATGATTGCCAAGAGCGGTGATGCCTTACTTCAACCCGATGCTGTCGACGCATTAGTCGAACATCTGTGTCACCGGGCAAGCGTCATCACACCAAACATCCCTGAAGCGGCACGTTTACTTCGTTGTGATGAGGCCAAAACTCTGGAGCAAATGCAGGAACAAGCGTTCAGACTCAGTGAAGTTGTGAACGGCGCAGTGCTGCTCAAAGGCGGGCATCTGGAGGCCAGTCACAGCACTGATTTACTCGTTCTTGACGGCAAGATACGTCAATTCGAATACCCAAGGATTAACACAAGAAATACCCATGGAACTGGCTGTACGCTCTCTTCGGCGATCGCTGCAGGACTTGCCAAAGGGCTGGACATTGAGCAGTCCATTGAGCAGGCAACGCACTATGTACACGCCGCCATAGCCGCAGCCGATACGTTGCACGTAGGACACGGCCATGGTCCGGTACACCACTTCCACGCAGTGTGGAATAACGCCTGAAGATGGTGTCTGGCATCACGCTAGAATCCGTCGACCTGACACACTCGGATCATTGTGTGTTTAAAAATCTGTGCATGGAATTTCAGGAAGGGCTATGGCACAGCGTATTAGGACGAAGCGGTGTTGGCAAAACATCATTACTCAGACTTATCGCTGGGCTTCAACAGCCTGACGCAGGCACTGTACGATCGCCCAACAGCACAAGCCTTCGATCACAAATTGCCTTTGTCCCGCAAGAAGACAGTCTGCTACCGTGGCTCAGTATTGTAGACAACGTGCAGCTTGGTCCGCGCTTGCGTGGCGAGGCCAATACTGCCACGCGCACAAGAGCATTCGACTTACTTGAACAGTTGGGACTACAGGCATGGGGCGCGAGTTTGCCCGCTGCTTTGTCAGGGGGTATGCGACAACGCGCAGCTCTGGCACGTACGCTTCTGGAAAATCCGCCTGTCGTTCTCATGGACGAGCCCTTTAGCCGACTCGATGCGATAACACGGCACGAACTACAGGACGCATCATTTGAACTGCTGCGCGGGCGTACAGTGATTCTGGTAACACACGATCCGGCAGAAGCTCTGAGACTGTCTCACAAGGTACATGTCCTGCAGCCCGGAGTCCCTTCACGCTGCCCCGTGATCGCGTTACAGACGTTACCGGTCCGCGGCATGGAATGCGCAACATCTGCGCGCAGGCTTCCCGAGCTCTGGCAACTGCTTGAAGTGGACGAGAGCCATTCACCTGCGGTGTATGCATCCTCATGAGTGCCATTCAGAGCAGAAGACTGCCTATCTGGATTTCCGTGCTAGCGGCTTTAGTTGTGATGCTCTTGTTGTGGCAGTTGATGGTTAGCCTCACCCAGGTGCCCGCATTTATCTTTCCAGCACCGATGGCTGTTCTTGGCAGTTTTTTCTCGAATTTCACACTGCTGGCACATCATGCATCCATAACACTCATTGAAATTCTGCTGGGCTTGCTACTGGGCACGATGCTCGGCGTCAGTAGTGCCATAACACTCACATTGTGGACGTCAGCGCGTCGTTGGGTCTTGCCGCTGCTCGTGGTTAGCCAGTCGCTTCCTGTTTTCGCTCTGGCGCCATTGCTGACGTTATGGTTCGGCTATGGAATGGGCTCAAAGGTTGTCATGGCTACCTTGATTATCTTCTTTCCAGTAACGGTTGCCACATTCGATGGACTTCGCCACACCAGTGACGCCATGATTGATCTGGCGCGTACGTTGAACGCATCGCCTCTGGCTATTCTTGTGCAAATCAGACTGCCAGCAGCCCTGCCCTCAATCAGCTCTGGCATCCGCGTTGCCACATCGGTGGCCCCTATTGGTGCTGTGGTCGGGGAATGGGTAGGCTCAAGCAAAGGCCTGGGCTATCTGATGTTGCAAGCCAACGGGCGGATGCAAACTGACTTGATGTTTGCAGCGCTGTTATGCCTTTGCCTGGTGGCCTATGCGCTTTATCACACAGTAAATCTTGTACTTGATCGTGCGCTGTACTGGCAGCACGATTCTCTATCCGTTGTGCGTTCATTCAAAGACCCTACTACCTCCCCATCAACGAGACACACATAAATCATGACACGGTTTACCCTGCTGTTTTGCAGCACACTCTTTTTCAGCACCACAGCCTCTGCGGCGGAAAAACTCACCGTATTGCTGGACTGGTTTATCAACCCTGATCACGCAGCATTGATCATCGCAGACGAGCTTGGATACTTTGGGGAAAACGGGCTGGAGGTGGAGATGATACAGCCTGCTGACCCCAGCCTGCCACCAAAGCTTGTGGCAGCAGGCAAGGCTCAAATAGCGGTCAGTTACCAGCCGCAATTGCATGTGCAGGTCGCACAAGGCTTGCCGCTGACACGCTTCGGAACTCTGGTATCCACACCCTTGAATTCACTGGTCGTACTCGACGACGGCCCTATCCAGGCCATTGCCGATTTGAAAGGTCGAAAGGTTGGATTCTCCGTGGGAGGTTTTGAAGATGCCTTATTGGGTGCGATGCTGCAACGCCACGGCCTGACGCTTGACGATGTAGAACTTGTGAACGTTAACTTCTCGCTTTCGCCTTCCTTGATAACGGGGCAAGTTGATGCCGTGATCGGGGCCTATCGAAATTTCGAACTCAATCAGATGGATATCGAGGGCCACCCCGGACGTGCTTTCTACCCGGAGGAACATGGTGTACCGCCATTCGACGAGCTGATATTAGTGACCAACAATGCGCTGCGCGATGCGCCACAGCTCAGTGCCTTCATGAGCGCAATAGAGAGAGCCACCGTCTATCTGATCAACCACCCTGATGAGGCGTGGGAGATATTCCGTGATTCAAATGCTGACACACTGGACAATGAGCTGAACAGACGTGCCTGGCGTGACACCTTGCCACGTCTGGCACTCAGACCTGCTGCATTGGATAGCAGGCGTTATCTGGCATTCAGCGAATTCATGAAAGCACAATCACTGATTGATGAAATTGCACCACTGGACAGCTATACCGTTGAAGTCAAGTAAGTCACCCACAGCCCTTGCAGCTATCTTTTTGACTGAGCGTGTCTCCGGCAGGATGTGTCGTTTCGTCAGTTCGCACCAAGATGAATGACGTGCACATAGAAATTATCGGCGCTGGTGTTGCGGGTCTCTGCGCCGCAAAGCACTACATTGATCGGGGCTGTCAGGTATCACTCTACGCTCAGAGTATGGGTATCGATGATACCTGCTGCTCTTGGTGGGCTGGCGGCATGCTTGCCCCCTGGTGTGAGAGCGAAAGTGCTGAACCGTTGATTACACGTCTGGGCCGGGAAGGTCTTGCGTTCTGGCAAACCCATAACAATAATCTGACAGCTAACGGCTCTCTAGTGGTCGCGCAGGCACGAGATCAGGTTGAGCTAGATCAGTTCGCCAGGCGCACATCACATCATCGATCAGTGAACGCCGATGACATCGGCAGACTGGAACCCGACCTGGCCGGTCGCTTCACTCACGGATTGCATTTTGATCAGGAGTCTCATCTTGACCCACGTGATGCCTTGCAAGGACTGCTGGAACATCTACTGAGCACCGGGCACTTTAAATTGCATCAAGGACAACAGCTGGACACTCACTACAGGCGTGGTACACCAGCAGCTGATTGGCGTATAGATTGTCGAGGATTGTCTGCCAGAGATGAGCTCAGTGACTTGCGAGGTGTCAAGGGAGAGATGCTGATTCTCGAATCCAGAGATGTCTCGCTTAACCGACCAGTAAGGCTCTTGCATCCACGCTATCCCATCTACATCGTGCCGCGTGCGAATCATCGGTTCATGGTGGGGGCCACGATGATTGAGAGTGATGATCGTAATCATGCCAGTGCCCGATCGGTTATGGAGCTTCTCTCCAGTGCCTACGCATTACACCCGGCATTTGCAGAAGCATCATTGATAGAGGTGGGTACAGATGTCAGACCTGCTTTTACCGATAATTTGCCACGTCTCAGGCGTCGTGGACGCACGGTATACATCAACGGTCTGTATCGCCACGGCTTTCTGTGCGCTCCTGCCATGGCCAGTCGGTGTGTTGCGCTCACTCTCGATGGACATATCGACAATGAGGTGGTTGATGAAAATACAGATTAACGGAGAAGAATTGACAGTGAGTAGCAACACACTCAGCGAACTCTTGCTTGAGCTGGACCACGAACCGATGTCAGTGGCAACAGCAGTCAACCAGGTCTTCGTCCCTAGAGAGCAGCGCAAGGAGTGCCAACTGTGTGACAACGACACAGTGGACATTATCGCACCGATGTCAGGAGGCTGATATTATGGCGCTTACTGTTTATGGCACGACGTTGACATCCAGGCTACTACTGGGCACTTCGCTGTATCCATCGCCGAAAATCATGCTTGATGCCATTGCCGCATCGAAGTGTGATGTAGTGACTGTCTCACTGCGAAGAGAATCCAGCACAGAAAAATCAGGTAACGCATTCTGGTCGTTGATACGTTCCGCCAACGTACGCGTGTTGCCCAACACAGCGGGTTGTCACACAGTGAAAGAGGCGGTTACAACTGCACACATGGCACGTGAATTATTTGAGACACCATGGATCAAACTGGAAGTGATCGGCGAGGATGATACGCTGCAGCCTGACGTATTCGGCCTGGTTGAAGCCACGCGCATTCTGGTAGAAGATGGTTTCGAAGTGTTTCCCTACACCACTGATGATCTGGTGGTCGCTGATCGCCTTGTTAATGCTGGCTGTCAGGTCCTCATGCCATGGGGTGCGCCTATCGGCAGCGGTCGCGGTTTGAACAACCGCTATGCACTGACCTCGATGCGCGCGCACTTCCCCGACGTACCACTGATCGTGGATGCAGGTATTGGTCTTCCATCACATGCGGCGGACGCCATGGAACTGGGTTACGACGCGATCCTGCTCAATACCGCTGTGGCCAAGGCTGGTGACCCTGTCGCTATGGCCCGTGCCTTTGCCTTGGGCATTGATGCCGGGCACATGGCCTATCAATCACAACCCATGCCCAAGCGTGATATGGCAGCCCCCTCAACCCCGGTTTTCGGCACACCTTTTAGAGATTGACATGCTAAGTCGTTTCTACTTGATTGTTGATAACACACAGGCTTTGGAGCAGTATCTGCAAGAGGGCGTGCGCTGTGTGCAGTTGCGAATGAAGGATCAATCCGATGACTTCTACCGCACACAAATTCGTCAGGCCAGAATCCTGTGCGAGGCTTACGAGGCAACCCTGATTATTAACGATTATTGGCAACTGGCACTGGAGGAAGGTTGTCATGCCATCCACCTGGGACAGGAGGATCTTGCCTTGGCCGACATCAGTAAATTACGCAATGCCGGTGTCAGAATCGGGATCAGCACACACGATCGAGCAGAGCTGGCTACGGCCTTGGCCCACAAACCGGATTACATTGCGCTGGGTCCAATCTATGCCACTCTATTGAAGAAAATGCCGTGGCGTCCGCAAGGGCTGGATAAGCTGGCCCGTTGGAAGCAGTCAATCGGTGAGATACCATTGGTGGCGATTGGTGGGTTTACACCGGAGCGTGCGCAAGGGGCATTTGATCATGGCGCAGACTCGGTCTGTGTAGTAACAGATGTTGCCCAGCATGCTCAACCACTGGAACGGGTTCGCAAGTGGTTGGAGGTGACGTCTATTCGGTAGTGGTCTGTAGAAAAAACAGCGAAGTATCAGCTTCAAGTATTCTTTACTGATACGGAGGCGGCCCACCAAATGGCACTGACTAAACCGGCTAAGGACCTTTGAATTGTTAGAGTTAGTGCCATTTATAGGTAAACCCTTACTGAGCCAGATCATCCAGCGATAGTTGGGCTGGTTGGAAATTGGCGCGGTATGCAAATGTCGCAACACCATCCTCCAATGTCACTTTACAGATATCACCGAAATTTCTCACCTTCACATCATCGTTAATTGGATAACGATTCTGGCCACAGATATCGACCGTGTCCGTCATAAACTCGCCGTTGTCAGCTCCGCTGATATCACTAACACCTGTATACATTAGTCTGGACAGGGTCCACTTCAACGTCAGCAAGTCCAGCGAATTCGGGTGGTTGTCAGTTTGGTGACTATCAGAGTAGTGAGTGATTTACTCTGATGATGTTACTCTTGGCCTCTCATAGAACAACCGGACAATGACGGAGTAAACAATGCAAGGATTCGGTGTACATACCAGTATGTGGACTATGAACTGGGATCATGAGGGTGCTGAGAAAGCGGTCAGTACCGCAGCGCAATACAAGATGGATTTTGTCGAGATTCCCATGCTGAATCCACCCGCCGTTGATGCAGCACACACCCGGGCGCTATTGGAAACACATCAGATGCGCGCCATGTGCTCCCTGGGCCTGCCTGATCATGCGTTGCCATCAAACAATCCTGATGCTGCCATCGCGTATCTGAAGGTGGCATTGGACAAGACTCGTGATATCGGTTCCGAGGGACTTTCTGGTGTGACATTCGGTGGTATTGGTGAGCGAACAGGGCACCCACCTACAGAAAAAGAGCTGGAGAATGTGGCCAGGGTTCTGGACTCAGCCGCCAGACATGCAAAAAGTATCGGCTTACTGTTTGGGATAGAACCCGTAAATCGCTACGAAAACCATCTAATCAACACAGGCTGGCAAGCGGTAGCGATGATAGAGCGTGTGGGTGCTGACAACATTTTCGTACACCTTGACACTTACCACATGAACATTGAAGAGAAAGGTGCCGGCAATGGCATCCTGGATGCCCGCGATCACCTCAAGTACATTCATCTCTCAGAAAGTGATCGTGGAACACCGGGCGAAGGTTGCTGTGATTGGGATGAGATATTCGCCACGTTGGCAGCTATCAACTTCAAAGGCGGGCTGGCCATGGAAAGCTTTATCAACATGCCGCCAGAGATCGCCTATGGACTGTCAGTGTGGCGCCCCGTGGCTGACAGTTATCAGGAGGTCATGGACAAGGGCCTTCCGTTTCTTCGCAACAAGGCCAGCCAGTACAAGCTGATTAACAGCTGAACCAGACTGAGTTGCGTTGAGCGTGGTCGTTGATCTATTACTGTACAAAGGTTGCCTTCTTGAAGTTGGCCGTGTTGTGAGCGACGCATACGTGTAAAACGACATAAGCCTGTTCCACCCTGTCTAGAACAAAAAAACCGGGAGCGCGGAAAGGTCTGAGAAGTAGAAAAGAATACCCTCGATGCCGTACAGCGGACACTGAAGCAGTCATTTTCAGCGTGCGCTTTTGTCTCCTGTCGGCCAAAACCTGTCATCAGAAAGCTTGCTAGAATTGTCTATCTATTAACGTGAGATGAACATGACCACATTATTTTTAGCGGCATTATTACTTGGCTTTCTCTTCAATGCAGCACCAGGAGCTGTGTTTGCTGAGACCATCAAAGTCGGAGTGCGAGGGGGATTCAAACCTGCCTTCGCAGTGCAGTTGGGGTCTTTACTGGGCGATGCGGTTTGGGCAATTCTAGGTTTGTTGGGTATTGGGGTTCTGCTGCAAATAGACGTGTTACGCATACCCGTTGGCATTGCAGGCGTTGCTTACTTGTTATGGTTGTCTTTCGAATCTTGGAAAGCGGCAAACAGTGAATTAGGAGATATAAGCACGTCGAGTGAGGAAGTAACACGTGATGCATTAAAATCAGGAGCCCTATTGTCGCTGACGAATCCACAGAACATTGCTTACTGGGCTGCTTTAGGTAGTGCACTGGGGTCTTTAGGAATCGTAGACCCAGCACCACCTCACTATTCAGTCTTCTTCGCAGGATTCATGGTTTCGTCAGTCATTTGGTCATTTATGTGTGCCGCTATGGTAGATAGACTATTCCGGAATGCTGGGCAGAAATGGGCGCAGCTGACATACAAAGTATGTGCATTGGCGTTCCTGCTTCTTGCCGTTTCATCAGCAAAGCAACTAGTAGTCCGTCAACC
>CAYGSW010000139.1:0-15322 GCA_964352535.1 uncultured Granulosicoccaceae bacterium
AGGATGAGCTTTTGCTGATTGCCACCTGAAAAAGAGGCCGACTTGAGTTTCGGATCTCCGGGGCGGACATCGAACCCCTCCATGAGCTTTTTACACGCTGTTTTTATGGTATCCAGACGCAGCATGCCGCGAAGGTTGAATTCTGATGATCGCTGGTAGCCGAGCACCGAGCTTTCGGCAGCTGTAAAGGCCTTGACAAGCCCCAGTTTGAGCCGGTCTTCCGGTACATGCTGCACATTGAGTTCGCGCATCTGCGATGGGTTCAATGGCGAGTCAGCGGTGACCTTTGTGCCATTGATGACGAATGAGCCGGTGGTCGGTTGGGATATGCCGGCCAAGACCTCAAGAAGCATGCTCTGACCGTTGCCAGCAACGCCAGCTACACCGACAATTTCGCCGCGTCTGACGTTGAATGAGATATCCTTGATTCGTGCCTTGCCGCGTTCATCCACCACACCCAGATTACTGACCTCAATACCGATGGGGGTATCTGCTGGCAGTTGATTGGTTCGGTGAAAATTTCGGGTCTCGAGCTTGCGCCCTACCATGAGCTCTGCCAGCTCGTTCATGCTTGTGTCGGCGGTGTTTCGATGCGCTACCATCTCACCCAAACGCAACACTGACACCGTATCCGTGATGTCCATGATTTCGCGTAGCTTGTGCGTGATGAGTATGACGGTGACACCCTGACTGCGCAGAGCATCCAGCACAACAAACAGCTGATCCGCCTCCTGCGGTGTCAGGACACCGGTGGGCTCGTCGAGTATGAGTATCTCAGCCCGTCGGTAAAGGGCTTTGAGAATCTCGGTGCGTTGTTGCTCACCCACTGGCAGATTAGCCACAACGGAATCAAGATGCACGGAGAGTTGATAGTCGTCGGCCAGCTTCTTGAGTTTTTTTCTGGCGTCAGTGGCGCTGTGTGACAGCAATGCATGCGTCTCAGCGCCCAGCATGACGTTTTCAAGCACTGTAAAGGTATCGACCAGCATGAAATGCTGGTGCACCATGCCAATGCCGACATCAATCGCATCCCGGGAGCTGTTAATCTGGACAGGTTTACCATTGATGTGGATGGAGCCACTGTCGGCTTGATAAAAGCCGTACAGAATGCTCATCAGGGTGGATTTGCCTGCGCCGTTTTCACCGACAATACCGTGTATGGTGCCACGGGCCACACGCAAGTCGATATCGTGATTGGCGCGCACTGCACCAAAGCGTTTCGAGATACCACGAAGCTCTATGGCGTATTTCGAATCTGCCGCTGTGCGGGATAAGGCTTCGGATGATGCGTATGTTGATGCACCATCCGAAGCCGAGCTACTTTCCATCATGAGGATTCAGCAGCTTGATCAAACCGGATGATCAGTACGTGCAGTTGTTGTCAGACATATAATCATGAACCGCTATGTCACCAGCAATAATACCGGCAGCAGCCTCTTCCACGGCAGCTTTCATGTCGTCGGTAATCAGCGACTCGTTATTCTCGTCCAGTGCCCAGCCAACGCCGTCCTCAGCCAGACCCAGCACCTTGAGACCCGGTTCCCACGTGCCATCCTTTGCTTGCTGGAACGCATTGTAGGCTGCGACGTCTACACGCTTGAGCATGGATGTGAGCATGGTGCCCGGATGCAGGTAGTTCTGATTGGAATCAACGCCAATAGCCAGCTTGCCACCATCCTTTGCTGCCTGGTAAACACCCACGCCGGTGCCACCTGCAGCTGCGTAGATCACATCCACACCGCGATCAAACTGACCTTTTGCCAACTCACTGCCGCGGCCCGGATCGTTCCAGGCAGAAGGCGTTGTACCAGTCATGTTCTGGATGACATCAACCTTTGCGTCAGCGTGCTTTGCGCCTTGCTCGTAACCGCAGGCAAACCTACGAATCAATGGAATGTCCATACCGCCAACAAAGCCAACCATGTCACTGGTTGAAGCCATGGCTGCCAGCAGACCGACCAGAAATGATCCTTCCTGCTCCTTGAATACAACTGACTGAACGTTGGGCAGATCAACAACACCATCGATCAAGGTGAATTTGGTGTCAGGGAATTCTTTCGCCACGGTTTCCATGGGGCCAGCCTGTGCAAAGCCTACACCCAGGATAGGATTGGCGCCACGTTGAGCCATGCGACGGATGGCCTGCTCTCGCTGGGTCTCGTTGGTGACTTCGAACTCACGGTATTCGATGCCCGATTCGTTCTTGAAACGCTCGACCCCGTCGTAGACTCCCTGATTGAACGACTTGTCAAACTTGCCGCCCATATCGAAAACCACTGCTGGAGAAATATCTTCAGCCGTTGCTGCGGAGGCTGCAAACAGCAATCCGGCAACGCTTGCCAGGCATCCGCCTACGCGTGTCATCTTCATACTCCGTATCCTCAAAATGTTGGTAGGAAATCGTGTTTATCATGCCCGTCTGAGCGCGCTTGAGTGTAGCACGAACCTATTTGCCGTCCAGCCGTCAAAATAGTGCGCAAAGCCTGTAGCAGCGCCATTGAACAACCGATTTTCAGGAAGCAGCCGCATCCGCCTCAAGCAGCAACCTGGCAAGCTCTGCGAAGCTGTCCTTGTAGTAGTAGGGCGAGGTCTGGTCGGGGCTTTGCGGGTTTTCTTCATTAACACCGTAGTCAAGGCCTTTATCGCTGAGCACCTTGTACTTTTTGATAACACCGGGGCGCGTGGAGCTCTCACGCGTGGCCTCCTCAAGCAAGCCCATGCTGAGCATCAACTTGTTTGCCTTAACAGCAGACAAGGCGATCTCGTGTTCTTTTAACAACTTGGTGAGCGATTCAACATCGTTCCCTTTCATGCTCGCACCTTTCGTATTGACTGCGGACTCTCAACTTAGCAAGTCTACCTCTGCATCCTGATCAAGGCCAGACGGACTTTGCCTGTTGCACGTGTTGCACCTGCTGTTCCAGTGCTTTGTCACGATACAACTCAGCCACTGCCTGCGCATCCAGCGGACTCATGCCAACCAGCTCCAGCACGTCTTCCCCCATCAGTAACGCGGTTTCAAACGTTTCTCCGTATGCGCGATCAGCGCCGCTACGCAGCAAACGATGCTCGCCGCCTGAGTCCACTGCCCGTGATAACAATTTCAGATGTGGATATTCACGATGAACCAACCGCACCAGATCAACCGCAGCTTCGGGATCGTCAATCGCCACGATCAACACGCTGGCGCGGGCAGCACCGGCGGCTTCGAGAAGATCAGGGCGTAGCGCATTACCGTAAAAACCCACAAAGCCTTCGCTGCGTAGCTGCGTGAAACGATCCGGGTTGTGATCAATGACAACAGTTCGGAATCCATTGTCCTTCAACAATTGCGAGACCACCCGGCCGACACGACCAAATCCTGCCACTATAACCTGCGAGTCAGCCTGTTCATCGGGTTGCAGACCGGTGTCACTTTGCTGCTTTGCCGGCAGACTGTCGCGGCGCGCCGCAAAGAACAGCAACAGCGGTGTGGTGAGCATCGATAAGGCAATAACCAGCACCAGCTGCGCAGCTAGCTTGTCCGGTATCGCCTGATAGGTGACAGCCAGAGCAATAACCACGAAAGCAAGCTCGCCACTTTGTGCCAGTACCGTGGCCAGCCAGATGCGTTGCTGTCGGGGTACCGTGGAATAACGCAGAATGTTTCTTATAATCCAGGCTTTCGCAAACACCAGAAGTGCAACCAGCGCAAAGGTTTCGAGCGGTTTGCGAATAAAGGTAGCGAAATCAATCTGCATACCCGTGGATATGAAGAACATACCAACCAGCAACCCGGCAAAAGGATAGGCAGCAATTCTTATCGCTGAGCCGTACTCGGAACGAATCAGCAGCAGACCACTGAGCAAGGCGCCTAGCTCAAGCGGCAGCTCCAGAGCATCAACGACCAGAAGCAGACCGATAACCAGCAACACGGCAAATGCCGCAAAAACCTCATCAAGGCCAATACTGACAACGTAGCGAAACGCGCGGCCCAATACAAGATGGGCGACAACGCCAAAGACGGCAACCACTGCGCAGCCCTTGATGATTTTCGGCCATTGGCTGCCTTCAAGCAGCGCCATTTCGAAGCCGAGCAAGGGCAGCAGAACGATCACTGGAACCAGTAGCATCGACTGCGTCAGCAGTAGCTGGTAGCCGGTTTCGGTTACAGTTGAACCTGTGGGATAACGCTCATCGAAAGCATGTCTGGCGACGGCTTCAGATGAGATGGATAGTGCAAGCCCGGCAACCAGGGCGTGATGCCAGGGGTGACCAATCAGCATGGCCACAAGCGTCACGACAAGCGTGGTCATGAAAAACTGGAGCATCCCCAGTGACAGCGGATGACCCAGCAAACGTTTGAGTCGATCGGGTGTTGCCTGCAGGCCAACCAGAAACAATAACAACACCGTGGCAATACGCGAAAACAGTTCTATCGTGTAGACATCGCGGATGAGCGCAAGACCCCAGGGACCAATCAGAATTCCTGCAAACAGGTATCCGAACACCGGCCCAAGGCCGAGTCTCTTGGCGCTGGGCACTGCCAGCAAACCCGCCAGCAAGTAGATAAAGATATTCAGCAGCAGGCTGTTGGAATCCGCCATGTCAGCGCCGCCTGCAACACCAGATCAGAAATCTCAGCTGCGTTGTTGTTCGCACAGCCCGGTCCAGCGACTCAGAAACCCGTCCAGCCAGCGCGACACTGAGTCTTCGTGTTCATGAGCGTCAGCCATCATCAGCGTTCGCTCTTCCTCTGTCAGCACACCTGAGCTGCGCGTTTTATTGCGCTCGTGCCAGATAGCCAGAACCTCACTGTTCACTTCCGGATGAAACTGCACACCCAGCACTCGCTCGTTGAGCATATAGGCCTGATTCGGGAAGGCATCACCTGTGGCGATTCTACGGGTACCGGCGGGTAATTCAAATCCTTCAGAATGCCACTGCATGACAGTCAGCGGCGATGACAGAAACGGCTCGCTATCGCTGACTGGATCTACCCGGCAAAAACCCACTTCCTTGAGTTCCTGCTCATGGGGCTGCACACACGCACCGAGCACCCTGGCAAGAATTTGCGCGCCCAGACAGATACCGAAGAAGGCAGTGTCTTTCTCCAGACACTCTTCCACAAAATGCAGTTCACGTCGCACCCAGTCATGCTCGCCGCAGTCATTGGCGCTATTGGCACCACCGAACACAACAATGCCTGCATAGGCGGCAGGATCTGGAAACGGATCCTCATCGACTGGATAGCACCAGTCCACTGTTTTGCCATGCGCATGCATCCAGCGCGTGCACCGATCAACATTCCAGTTGGGTGAATGCTTGATAAACAGATAGCGATGATCGTTCGCGCTCATCGGACACCCAGCACCGTTAACGTAAACGCGTTGGATACGTCACTACCTCCAGAGGGGTCTGTCGCCCTGATGCGCAGCGCGCTGAAAACACCGGAAATCCTGGGAGTTCCCGACAGCACGCCGGTAGACGCATTGAGAGTGATACCAAACGGTAGTGTTCGACTGCCCGCCATCGTGTAGGTCAACACATCAAGATCTTCGTCGGAGAAGCGCGCCGTGATAGGGGTCATGGGCGTATTGACCGTGATCGTCTGGTTACTGACCCTTGGCAAGATGAACACAGGGTCGCTGTTGGAAACAGCAACAGGTGCTGCTGACACTTCCAGAACAACATCGGCAACAAGCTCGCTTCCACCGTCACTGACAACCAGTTGGAGCGCATAGCTGCCAACATCGACAGCGTCGGGAATGCCAGACAGCACCCCATCGGTGCTTAGCTCAAGGCCGCTGGCGATAGCAAGCGGGGTCGCAGGCGCTAGTGAAAAACTGAGTTCACCGCTCTCCGGATCGTTGAAAAACGTGGACAAATCGTTAGTGAATAGTTGGTCCTCTGTGGCTTCCAGAACCGGTATGGGCCTCAGCTGCTGTGGTGCCTGGTTGGACGCCACCACGCGAATGGTGACTTGGGCGGTGGATGTAAATAGCCCATCACTCAGTTGGTATGCAAACGTGTCCAGTTGATCTTCACGCAGATCGGTCAAACTGGATAGATAGGTGAAACTGCCATCGGTTCCCAGTTCGAAAAAAGTGGCGAACTCAGGCCCTGACAATGCCTCTGGCACAATAGCGAATTCTGTGTTGCTGACATCGGTATCGTCCGAATCATTGGTCAACAGGTTTTTGGTAAGAGGGGTTACTCTCAGTACCGTCCCTTCGGTGGCAACGAATGTGTCGTCTTCCGCAATGGGGGCTTCATTCACTGCAATGAGGCAAAAATCGTACTCCGTGCTGGTGATGTTGCCTGCCGAATCCTCGACGGTGAGCTCATGGCGCAAGCCAACAGAGGCATCCAGAACTGGTACTTCAATGATGAACTGGGCCAGTTCCGCGCTGCTGTTCGACTCGCTGATCTGGAAATCCAGCTGACACTCTACAGCTGACTTGCAAGCCTCTAACAACGAACCCGCAGCAAGCTCCCTGTTAAAGCCCTCTTGTCCGTCACACGCGGCCAGATTGCCCTGTTCCAGAGGTTCCTGCGACCATGTGAACGTCTGCGCCAGGCCGCTGGCTGTCTGGCGTGTACTTGTAATCCTGGCGGTGGTCATTTCGTTGATACTGATGGCATTACCCACCGGCGTATCACCCAGGAAAACATCCGTGACGCTTGGCGGTACTGGTGCCGGTACACTCTGGTTGCCCGTTGAATCCACCCAGTCACACGCGCCCAGGATGATCCCGGATAGTGCGATGACAATGGCTGCCGAAGAAGATCTTGTGTTCACGCCCGTCCTGTAATTTTTGCGGTTTATCCGCTAGCCTGAATCATTGGATATGATGTTCGATAACCGCCGAAAGAAAATGTTCACGCACGCGTTCTGAATCCACGCCCATGCAGACATTAATGGCTGGCCGGTCTCGCCAGAACGGCGTTACGTAATCATACCCTTTACGATCAAGCGCAAGCTGGCCGGATGCGATACCGTCCGGTATGACGCGCGCGGCACCGCTTTCCACCTCGAACGCATCAGGAATAAGCAAATAGGCGATGGCTGCCGCATCGTGCATGGCACATTCCGGCTCAGTAGCCCCTTTTGCTGCCCCCTTACTGGTATAGAAATCAACGTAGAACCTGCTGGATTCCCAGATGAGCATGCCCGTCTGGCCAGCGTTGTCGCCAAGTCTTTTCAGCGAACTGTCGCTCAACATGATCTTGTGAGTCACATCCAGCCCTATCAACGTCATCGGCCAGTCGGCTGCCATCAGCGCGTCAGCTGCGTGCGGATCATTGAAAAAATTGGCTTCAGCCAGCGGTGTCACATTACCGGGCTCATCCAGTGCACCACCCATGATGACGAGACCGGCAACCAATGAGGGTAATTCAGGCTCACGCCGGTAAGCCTCGGCAATGTTTGTCAGGGGACCAACGGCAACCAGGGTGATCTCACCCGGATTTGCACGCGCAGCTGCAACAATGAAATCCGCCGCATCGAGTTCTTCTACCACGGCATGGCGTGCATCAGGGTTCAGATTGATAGCAATTTCGGCTGGCTTGTCCGGGGTGCTTCCGGGATAGATGTTGCCAATACCATCGGCACCGTGCACGAAATCCGCTGGTGGCAATGGGTCCTGGACACTGGGCACTGATGCACCTCTGGCAACCGCAACCTTCGTTGCACCGAGCATTTCCAGAATAAACTGTGCGTTGCGCGTCGTATAACCGACGTTCATGTTTCCAAACACCGTTGTCAGTGCCAGAAGCTGGATCTCGGGGTGGCAAAACGCATAGGCTATTGCCATGGCATCATCACAACCAGGGTCTGTATCCAGAATGATCTTGCGCATAATAGTGTGTCAGTAATCCAAGGTATTCAATGTACGTGCCCGAGCGGGTTTCAAGCACCAGTACTGAGAAATGTCTTAACGTCTGCGAAAAATGGGATGCTGGGAGTCGCCCCCTGTTTTGTTACAGACAGTGCAGCGGCAGCGCAGGCACGCGCCAGGGATGTTTCATCATCCTCACCCTGCATAAGCGCCGCCAGATAATAGCCCACAAACGTATCACCGGCACCCGTGGTATCAATTGCTTTGACCGCAAAGGCGTTTGTCGAATGCTGATTCGCACCAATTTGAAGCAGAGCACCTTTCGAACCCAGCGTCAGTACCAGTCGTGTGTCGGGATAGCGCTCTCCCAGCGTCAGCATTGCAGCATCCAGATCATCATCACCAGCCAGACTAGCAGCCTCAGTCTCGTTGACAATCAGAACTTCACAACGCTCTAACGGCAGCTTGAGAATGTCTGTCGTCATTGGCGCAGGGTTAAAGGCAATGCGCAGTTCGCGATCTTGCGCCAGGGAGAAGGCATCATCCAGCGCATTGCATTCGTTTTGCACCAATAGCCAGTCGCCCGCCACTGCCTGATCAAGACCGGCAACCAGACCTTCACGATCAAAGCTCTGGTTTGCGCCGCCATGCAGGATAATCGCGTTTTCACCCGCATCGTCTACCTGGATGATGGCATGCCCACTCGACCCCTCGATGAGCTCCACGGCCGTTACGTCGACGCCTGCCTGCAACAACTGTTCACGTGCCCAGGCATCACTGCAGCCCAACCTGCCAATGTGTCGCACAGTGCACCCTGCCCTTGCCAGAGCCACTGACTGATTGGCGCCCTTGCCTCCCAAAACGGTATCCATGGATCGACTTGACAAAGTCTCACCCGGGCGTACCAAATGTGGCACCCGATAGATGATATCGATATTGATGGAGCCGAAATTGAAGACCTGCATGCTCGTACCAGTGGCTTATCCGGAAGAAGCCAGTGTAGCAGCGACAACGGTGCCATGTGATAGCGCTAACAGCACTCTGTTGGTGCAGATCCGTATCCGTTTAGCGACGTAAGCAACGGATGACATTGAACATCGCATCACCCTGCCGCGGGATCTGCAGGATCGACGAGCCCTCCCAGCTGTGCGAGGGATGCCTGCGCTCCATCGACGAAATTACCCGTTGGAGCATCATGGACGACGATCAGAAACTATCCGTGCTATCTGCCTGTCTTGATCGTCAGCAGATCCCCAGCAGCGCCGGCAGTTCTGACAGATCGGATAGCATGGCAGACGGAGTACCGGGCAGTGCTTCAGACGGTTGCAAGTAACGATTTATCCACGCCACATTGAAACCGAAGTGAGCAGCGCCCGCAGCGTCCCAGGCATTGGATGACATGAAAGCAACTTCATCAGGCGCCACACCCAGCGAATCCACCGCCAGCTGGTAAACCCGCGCATCCGGTTTATAGATGCCGACAGCTTCGACAGATAACTGATGATCAATCCACTGACCAATACCCGAGTTGTTCACCGCAGCAGAAATCATGTCCGGCGTGCCGTTGCTCAGGATGGCTGTCTGCATGCCAGCTTTTTTTAACAACGTCAGTAAAGATGCCACATCCGAAAACGCTGTCAGCTCAAGATAGGCTCGCATCAATGGTTCGTGCAGGTCGAGGTTTTCCAGTTTGAACTCCCGCAGGCTAACCCGCAAAGCGTCAGATGTAAGCTTCCAGAAATCTTGATGCTCCCCCATCATGCTGTGCAGCCACGTGTATTCCAGTTGACGTCTGCGCCACGCCGCAGAGAGCGGAGCTTGGTCGGGACCGATTTCCTGCTGCAGGCGCTCTACTGCTGAATGAACATCAAACAACGTGCCGTACGCATCAAACACGCAGGCTCGTGTTTTTTCGAACGCCTGTGCTCCCATGCTGCTGCCCATGCCTATCTCCTGTCCGGTGGCGGAATCGAGTACGTTGCCGTGGCGTGTGCCACCGGCTGGGTGATGCCCATGTCCTCACTGTAAAGCACAACTTCCCCCACTGCCAGTCGTTGGCCCAGCTTGAGCATGCTGGCCCTGGCCAGAACATCTCCGGGTGCGGGTTTGCGCAAAAAGTTTATCGATAGCTGTGTGGTTACTGCCAACTCTACAGGGCCAATGCGCGACAGCACCAATGCGTAAACGGCAGCGTCTGCCAGACCCATCATGATAGGTCCTGCGACCGTGCCTCCCGGTCGTAAAAACCGTTCATCGTAGATTGATCGCATCAACACGTGATCGTGTTCGAAGGCATCAACCGCCAGCCCCATCAACTGGGCAAAGGGCAAGCGCTCGTTCAGGATCTGCCTGAAGCTTTCAACATCGAGCAGCAACTGTGCGGCTTGCGAGCCGTCCGCATGCGGCAATTCCGGTGGACTCACTGTGCGTGACCTGTGTCGCTGAAGTGGCGTAAGGCTATCATTAGTGGCAACATGTACCGACAAATAGCGATGCACTGTTTGCAGGAAATCAACAAAACCATGAACACCACAGCCCTGGACAGCACTCAGGAACGACCACATGAGCCCCCGCTTCTTCTGTCCGAACTGACGGATGCAGGCGTGTTAACCCTCACTCTGAATCGTCCCGATCAGTTCAATGCACTAAGCGAGGCCATGCTGGATGCGTTGCAATATGCCGTGGATAACTTGCCTGACTCGGTCAGGGTAATTGTTATATCCTCGAACGGCAAGGCGTTCTGCGCAGGCCATGATCTCAAGGAGATGCGCTCGCATATTGATGAAGCATGGCAACGCGCGCTGTTCAGCAAGTGCAGTCATTTCATGCAGTCACTGGTGAGCCTTCCTCAGCCAGTCATTGCCAGAGTACAGGGTGTTGCGGCCGCCGCAGGCTGCCAGCTTGTGGCCAATTGTGATATGGCTATTGCAGCGGATCACTGCCAGTTCGGAGTCTCGGGCATTAATCTGGGGCTGTTTTGCAGTACGCCATCGGTTGCATTGTCACGCAACGTCTCGCGTAAACGGGCGTTTCACATGTTGATGACCGGAGACTTTATCGATGCGCCCACGGCGCTTGACTGGGGCTTGATCAATCAAAGCGTACCGCTTGAACAACTCGACGATACCGTGCTTGCATTGTGCAAGACAATCTGTTCCAAATCTCGCGTGGCCGTTGCCACCGGCAAA
Organism: uncultured Granulosicoccaceae bacterium; assembly: GCA_964352535.1. Lineage (GTDB taxonomy): Bacteria > Pseudomonadota > Gammaproteobacteria > Granulosicoccales > Granulosicoccaceae > Granulosicoccus. The sequence goes on from CAYGSW010000139.1 coordinate 11,009, forward strand.
ACCTTGTTCTATCAGCAGATCAACCTGCCCTTGAACGATGCCTATGCGCTAGCCGGTACTGCAATGGCGTGCAACATGATGGCCGATGATGTCAGTGAGGGTATTGACGCGTTCTTTGACAAGCGCACACCACATTGGACTGACAGCTAAAAGTCGTCAGGCTTGTTTGTAGTCTGCAGCGTTATAGCTGGATAGCCACTGTATGAATTCACTACCTTCCAGGGGCCTGCTGAAAAGATAGCCCTGACCTTCGTTGCAGTCGAAGCTTTTCAGGATTTCGTATTGCTGCGCAGTCTCGACACCTTCTGCTACCACCGTAAGATTAAGGTTGTGACTGAGCGTTATGATCGCAGACACAATGGCGACATCTCCCGAATCGGTGCACAGATCCTTGACGAAGCTCTGATCGATCTTGAGCTTGTCAACCGGCAGTCTTTTCAGATAGCTGAGCGAGGAAAAGCCTGTACCGAAATCATCGATCGCAACCTGAACGCCCAGCGCTTTCATGTTGCGCAAGATTCTGACACCAACATCAAAATCCTTGAGGAGCAGACTTTCGGTCAACTCGATTTCAAGATTCGCAGGATTCAGACCGCTGTAACCAATGGCTTCATCAATATCATCTATCATGTTACTGCGAGTAAACTGAACCGCTGAGCAATTAACAGCCATGATCAATGGGTCTAGCCCCGCGTTTATCCAGTCCTGCATTTGTTTGGCAGCCGTTCTGAGCACCCAACGCCCTAATGGCAGGATCAACCCTGTTTCTTCTGCCAATGGAATGAATTCTGTGGGGCTGATTTCACCGTTGTGTGGGTGCCGCCACCTGACAAGCGCCTCGACACCCGTTACATAGCCACTGGAGAAACAGATTTTCGGTTGATAGACAATAGCAAGATTTTCGTTATCAATCGCATCTTTCAACTCGCCTTCCATGGAAAATCTGGCAAGCGCTTTCTCATGGATATCACGCGAATAAAACTGGTAGCCGTTCCTGCCTGATTCCTTAGCGTGATACATGGCCACATCGGCACTTTTCATCAATGCATCGCTGTCGACACCATCAGCCGGATACACACTGATGCCTATTGTGGTTGTTACCGACACATTCTGACCACCGATCATATAGGGTTCGCTCACAGTCTGGGCAATACGTTCAGCAACTCTTGCAGCATCTTCTGCGCGCGCCACCTGGCCGAGCAGCACAACAAATTCGTCACCGCCCAGTCTTGCCACAGTGTGCTGAGAGCCTGGCCCATCGGCTTTGAAGTCACCGGCACTGACTACATCAGATTCACGCACTACACCGGTCAAGCGTGTTGACACCTGCTTCAGCAAGTCGTCACCCGCGTCGTGACCAAGCGTGTCGTTAACCTGCTTGAAATGATCCAGGTCAAGAAACAACAAGGCAAACTTTGTGTGGTTGCGCGATGCCAGTTGCAACGTGTAATGCAACTGCTCATTAAGCTGTGCCCGATTAGGCAAACCTGTTACCAGATCAAAGTAGGCAAGATTATGTATCTGTTTCTGTGCATTGATCCTTTCAGTGATGTCCTGAATCGTTCCCAGCATGTGCGTGCACTCACCCTGTTCGTTACAGTGTGGCTCAGCTTCAAGCCGGATCCTGCGCAAGCTGCTGTCCAGTGCAGATCGCACTGAAAACTCAATATTAAACGGAAGGTTTTCTTCCACAGCTTCATCAGCCAGCAATCTGACATTGTGCCTGTCGGCATCCTCAATGTGATCGATCATGTCCGACCAGCGACGCATCCACTGATCTTCCGAAAGTCCAAGTACACGACCAAACTCGCGAGACCAAGTCATGTCCTGGGTCTTGAGGTTCCACTCCCAGTTGCCCAGCTTGGCAATACGCTGAGCATTGTCCAGTTTTGCCTGACTGGAACGCAACGCATCACCGGTAAGTTTTGAACGCAGCATATATTGCACGCGATGCGGCAAAATGAAAAAATTGATGGGCTTGGTCAGAAAATCAGTAGCACCCAGATCATAGGCACGAGTGATAGATTCCAGATCATCCAGGCCTGTTATCATCAGAATCGGTACGTACTCACCGCCTGTCAACGATCGAATGCCTTCTATTGTTTCAAAGCCATCCATAACCGGCATGATGGCGTCCATGATAATAAGATCAGGCTCATTACTCTTGAAGCATTCAATCGCCTCGATGCCGTTTTCTGCATGAAGCACATCGAAGCCGGCATCCTCCAATGCCCCCTCTGCCATCATCAAACTGGCAACATCATCATCAACATGCAGCACGATGGGACGACCCTGTTTCGCGCTGGGCATCATCATCTGCATGGTTTGTGAGGATTCGTCACACATCAGGCAGCATTCGCCAGATACGGGCTCAACTCAGCACAGCATTGGTCAAACATCTCTGCCAGACCATCGCCAAGCACAATACAGGCTGTGTAGTGCAAATGGATAACCCGCGTCAACCAGTCAGGTTTGCCTGGTCGCTGCACAGCCGATATTGCCTTCAGCGCGTGCGTATCAATATGCTCGTTCATTTGCCGCACCCGCGCTCACCACCGTCCGGGTGCCAGGTACCCAGGCCTCGGCTGTTCAGCAGAGACTGATCTCGACCAAACTGCGCGTATTGCTGGGTCAGGTCTGCTTTGAGCGCATCCAGTCGCAGAATACAGGCGTCGAGCGTCGGTTCGATAGCAGGGCTTGGTGCCGGCAGATCATCCTGCGGCTGAGTCGCATCCCCGGCCTGGCATGTCCTGTCGATCAGACTTTGCGCTCTGGTGTCCCAGAGTTCGTCGACAACACGCGCCTCGCTCACCCAGAACAACAGCGCGATACTCATAATGAGCGCTGTGAACACGGCATATAGCTGAGGTGTCTGCAGGATAAGGTAACCCCACATGAGTAACAGGTACAAGCCTGCTGCCATTAGCACCCGCATCGAGGGCGAACTTTTCAACGTGTACGGTCTCTGACGTCTGTATCACTAATCGTATCGACGCCGATTTAAACAACTTGACCCCAACAGGCAATCCAGCAGACACATAATGTCCGGTAGAGTCTTGAACACGAGACATTGGGCGCAGGGAGCTCACACCAGCTTCTGCTCCTGCCATAGAGCAATCTTCTGTGCATCCGCACCTAGCCATTCACGCAGAACCTCAACCGTGTGAGCGCCCAGCTCAGGGCCAGCCCAGTCATTGCGTGTGGCGCTAGCCGATAGCTTTGGATGGGCGGCGGGCACTGTGCGCATCTGCCCGCGGACATCGACTTGTTCAAATACCCCACGAGCCTTGAACTGCTCATCATTGACGATATCTGCTATGGAATTCACAGGACCGGCTGGCACGTCGGCTTCATCCAGAATATTCAGGGCCTCAACGGAACTGACAGACGCACTCCAGTCACTGAGCACCTGATCGATCATCGGCTCGTGTGCTACACGACCACGATTGTCCGCCAGTCGGACATCTCTTGCCATGTCAGGTTGACCGATAGCGTGCATCAGTCGCTGAAAAATCGAGTCACCGTTACCGCCGATAACGATGTAACGCCCGTCACTGCAACGGTAAGTGTTGGTCGGTACAATACCTGTGACCGTCGACCCTGACGGCTCCCGTATAACACCGGCGCCGGAAAATTCAGGTAACACCCCCTCCATCATATTGAATACCGATTCCATGATGGAGACATCAACGCTCTGCCCGGTACCGCCGGGACGCATGCGTGCCACCAGCGCCAACAACACCCCCATAGCTGCATGCATGCCGGCCAGTGAATCACCCAGACTGAGGTTCATTCGCACCGGCTTCTGACCGGGATAACCGTTCAGGTACCGAAGCCCGGCAACGGCCTCACAGGCAGACGCAAACCCGGGCTTGCTGGCATAAGGCCCATCCTGACCATAGCCAGACACTCTTGTGTAAATCAGCTGCGGGTGCGTTTCTTTAAAGACCTCTGGGCCAAGACCCCAGGCTTCCATGCGCCCAGGCCGGAAATTCTCCAATACAACATCACATTGCATGACCAGGTCTTTGGCGATCTGAGCACCTGCTGCCTGCGACAGATCCAGCGTCAGCGACTTTTTATTCCTTGCAATACTGCGCCACCAATACGAGGTACCCTCACCATCCAGCGCTCGCCAGTGGCGCAGAGGGTCGCCACGTCCGGGGGGTTCAATCTTGACCACCTCAGCGCCATAAGCTGCCAGCAACTGCCCTGCAAAAGGTCCGGCTATCAGCTGTCCCATCTCAAGGACTCGTATACCGGACAGTGGCAGGTTACTATCAGATTCGTACCGTGTATTCATGTCTACCCTAG
>CAYGSW010000140.1:0-15195 GCA_964352535.1 uncultured Granulosicoccaceae bacterium
ACTAGTGAGCGTCTCATGAGCGAAGAGCTTAATGCCGCCTTGACGGACCGGGATGAATTCATGTCCATGGCATCGCACGAATTACGCACACCACTACAGAACATATCCATGGCATTGCAATCCATTGATCGCGAAGCGCTGAACCCGCAGCAATTGGACAACCTTGATATCGCTTCAAAAGCAACCAGTGATCTTGATGAGCTGGTTAGCGACATTCTTCACTTGACCAGCATGCAGCATCACTCAGCTGTGCTTGCCACTGAAGTGGTCAACCTGCATGATGTGCTTCATACGCTGTGTCAAGGGTTCAAGGGTGTCGCACACGCAAAGCATCTGCTATTCAAGTTGCAAATAGATATCGATGTTCCTCAGTATGTGCTGGGCGACTCACTCAGAATCAAACAGATTCTTTACAACATTATCGGCAATGCCATCAAATACACCCAAACAGGCTCGATCACTGTCAGTGTAAATATAGCCAGCTTGGCGAACACTGATACCCCAAGGGTCATTCAGTTTGCCATCATCGATACTGGCATCGGCATACCGCGATCACACGTGGATCGTATTTTCGAACCTTTCGCAACCCTTGGACCTGCTTCCTTGCGCAGCAGCGGCCTTGGCCTGACACTCAGTCAGAAACTTGTGGCTGTGATGGGCGGCTCCATTGAAGTGAGTTCTGAAGAAGGTCAAGGGTCAACCTTCAGAATCTCGCTACCGTTACATGAAACCACCGCACACGCTCAGAATGATGCTCATGCAACGTCAGTAGCATCCATGTGGAATGAACAGTCCGAAACCATATTGATCGTCGATGATAATCTGCTGGTTCGCGAGACTGTTGCTGCGTTACTCAGCGCAACTGGCTGGCGAGTCATACAGGCAGAAAGCGCTGACGAAGCTCTGCAAGTGAGTCAGAACGTTACTTGCAAGGCAATAATTACTGACCAGAGAATGCCAGGCATGAGTGGCGTTGAGTTAGCCGGTGAACTGCGACAGCGCTACGGCGATACCCGACCAAGGCCCGTGCTGATTCTGATGAGCGGTGGTTTGGACAATGTAGAGGCAGCAAATGCTACGGATGTGTTTGATGCCGTGCTCTTCAAGCCGATCAAGGCTGGTTCTGTCAGGAAAGTTGTAGACGACGTTATCAACGGCCAGAAACAGACGCAGCGTTCCACGGAAATTGCCTGACCACTTTGTTGTACTTTTAACGTATTCACTGCGATAGCAAAAGTACTGGTTTGTGATCCGTTTCCGTTTTATCACGCATTAGCGTGACACGCACAACAACTTTCGCGTGATGCGAATCTGATTTACAAACACGTAATGTAGCCGAACTCACTCCTGCAGGATTACCGTCTCTACAATCGTTCAAGCACTCAAGCGTGCACGTTGCATGGTTTCACCGTGTGCACTTGAACCTGTGCAGCGTGCAGCAAACCGTGATGCATCCACCACTCCAGTCAGAACCCTTGGATATCAATCGTTCAGAATAATGAAGACACTACGCAACAGAAAAAGCAATCGCGCTTACCCCATAGCAGCGCTGCTATTCGCGGGCTCGATATTCAGCCCTTATGCTACTGCTAACGCCAATGCACAGGCTTGTACTATTACCACAGCACCAGGCACCAGCAGCAGTTTTGCCAGACAGCAATTTGCCCAGTCCTGTCCAAACCGGATACGTCGTGATTGCGACCCGTTTCAAGGCGGATGGCAGTGTTCTACAGAGAATCTGCCACTGCGTGGTGGAACCAACACGCCAGTTAGCACACCTTCAACACCATCCACGCCATCAAGCGGCAATGCTGTGTTGTCAGTGCAGGCCGAAAATTCCGTGCGCACCACAGGTTCAGGATGGTCGACAGAACGCTCACTCAGAGGTTTCAGCGGCTCAGGCTACATCGTATGGCGCGGCTCTGATGATTTTCGAGTCAGCGATCAGGCACCACCTGCCGGCATAAAAGCCTACGATTTTACGGTCACAACACCCGGTACGTATGAGTTCACTGCCAGAGTGCAAGCCAGGGTTGGCAACGGCTCGGCAGCCAATGACAAAGACAATGACGCCTGGGTGAAATTCACCAGTGGTTCAGCAACAGCAGGTGTGCGCGGTGATTCTTCGAAGTGGACAAAGTTCTTTGTCAGTGGCAGCGATGAAAGCTGGAAGAACTATTCCAATGGTGAGCAGTATAGTCCAACTTTCTTCACCGAGATCCGGCGCAATCTACCCGCAGGAAAACATCGAGTACTCATCGGCGGAAGATCCGCTCGCTTTGCTATCGACAGCGTTGGTTTACAACTCATAAGAGCATCAGGGCCAAGCACGCCCGTTATTTCAAACCCACAAGCCCCGGCACCTTCAAATCCGACAACCCCGGTGAACCCAAGTACGCCGGTTGCACCCGGTTCTTGCTCTGCACGAGGTAACTCGTTGCAACAAGCCAAGAACAACTATGCGGCTAGTTGCCCTCGCATACCAAGAAAAGACTGCGATCCCATTGGCGGTGGAAACTGGTTGTGTTCATCAGGCAGCATCGGTTCTGGCGCGCAGCCTGTCGTCGATAATCCTGCTCCGACTCAGCCAACTCAACCATCACAACCAACCGAGCCTGCCAGCCCGGTTGCCTCAGGCTCATGCTCAGCCCGTGGCAGCTCTTTGCAACAAGCCAAAAACAACTACGCCGACAGCTGCCCGCGAATCCCGAGAAAGGATTGCGATCCAGTGGGTGGCGGTAACTGGCTGTGTTCATCCGTCAATATCGGTTCTGGCTCACAATCGGTCGTTGTAACACCAGCGACGCCTGCACCGACTATCTCACCGCCACCCACTCAAACCGGAACCATCGGAAGATTCTCACGAGGCGATCTACTGGTATTGCACTATGACAACTGCCCTGACAGAGATGATGGACATGCAATTGCTTCAGCAAAGGCTGTACTCGATAAAGTCGGCATCAGTAATACACTTGTTGTCAACGGCACCTGCGGTGCGTCTATTCGAAGCAGCTATCAACCCAGCAGTGTTAATGTCTTGCTTGCAGTCTTTGGTAACAACTGGCTGGACGGGTTCAACGATGAAACTCGCGCAGTCAACACATCGGCAGATCGCTGGGCAACCACGCTGGCCAACGGCGATGACGTCTGGGTGGCTGAAGGTGGCCCGTCTGATTTTACCGCCAAGGTACTACGACGCATTGGCAGTGAATACCCTTCAGTAAATAGAAAACGTATCCGGGTTGTGCAACACAGCTCAGGTCGTGGGTTCAATGAAAGGTTTACATCCGCGCCAAGCATTGCATTGGTCAAGCAGGTAGCGGACTACATCACGATTCCCGATGGAAACAACACGAACAATGGTTCTGCAGACTTCAATCAGAAATCCAGCTCCTTTGTCGCTATCGCACGCCAAAGCCGGTTTGCTCGGGAATGGAATGCAGCGTTCGACTACCTCAATCCGAACAGTAAACTGGACTTCAGCGATACAGTGGAGATTATGTATATCATTAACGACACGAGAACCTTGACTGTGAACGATTTTGCCAATCGTTATCTGCGATAGCGGGCGTTTGAGTTATTAGTAGTGTGTTTTCATGGTGCAGGCAGACCTAGTGGTCAAAGGTCTGCCTGCTCATCGGGCAAATTTCTCATTCAATCAATCCAGTCAGGTATCACCAAAGTGTTCGAGCAACCACGATTCAATATCGTTTAACACCTGCTCGGATCGCTCCGGCGCCTCGTTAAGAATTTCATGAAGCAGACCTTCATATTCACGAACACACACTTTATCTGAAGGCGCTGCATCTGCAAATTCCCGCGTCTTCGCAGAGTTCACTACCGGGTCACTACCGGCGATCAACAATAAGGTGTCCACCGGCAGCGCTGCAGCATTGGCCAGCTGCTGTGCACCCGATACCATCAACCAGTGCACCAGGCCAGCAGAGCGGAATCCGTGATTAAGAGGATCAGCTTCAGCCTGTTTGCGAATTCTCGCATCGCTTGTGAGTCGGGAGGCATCATACGGACGCTCCACAGTAAGGCTTGAGGACAATCGGGCAAAGATCCTGACCTGAAGGCTGTCGCGCTTTCGAAGATTCACGGCAAAGGCCGGCGCACTCAGGATGAGTCCGGCAACGCGTAATCCGTGCTGCAGAACAAGCTCGGTTGCCGCAACCCCACCCAGACTGTGACCAAACACAACCGGTGCGCAACCCGTCTCTGCTGCAAATTGCTGACATTGAATAGCCGCCTGCGTCACCAATGCGCCAGGCGGATCGATCACACCGCGCTTACCGCTCGAGCGTCCATGACCCGGATGATCGTGTGCCCCCACGCGAAAACCTGCCTGTGTCAGTCTGTTTGCCAGTGGCTCATAGCGGCCAGCATGTTCTCCAGTACCGTGCAGCAGGTAGATGCCTTGTTTCCTTACGGCCACGCCTGCAGGCGGTTGCCAGCGATGCGTGTGAGTATGTAATGGCATGTTCGTTATCCACCTGTGGGCAAAAGATCGCACAGCACATCGAATGCTGTATCGATGTCCGACTCCATGACATCAAACTGGCCTACCTGAAAGCGCACCGCCATGCGCTCATCCACACGAGTCTGGGTTATGTAGATTCGTCCGTCATCATTAATGGCGTTGACATAATCGATGATGAGCTCATCCGATGCACCGGTGGGGCGAAAACTGAACAGGGACAATACGGGTTCGGTGACAATCTCGAACCCATCGTGCGCCGCTAGTTTCTCAGCCAACGCCTCGCTCAAGTTAACGTGATGGCGGATACGCGTGCGCAAGCCCTCTAACCCATAACTGCGAATCAGAAACCAGAGCTTCAACGCCCGAAATCTGCGTCCCAAAGGTACTGACCACTCCGAATAGTTGATGATGCCGTCGGCGCCATGCGTCTTTAGATACTCCGGCTGAATTGCCAGGGTTCGCACCAGATCCTCCGGGGATGCAACAAAATGTGCTGAGCAGTCAAACTGGGCTCCAAGCCACTTGTGTGGATTGAACACCACAGAATCAGCCAGCTCGACACCTTGCCACAGCGAGCGATATTCAGGGCAGATCATGGCAGCGCCCGCCCAGGCAGCATCAACGTGAGAATACAGCGCATACTTGCGGGCTATCGCTAGCACATGCGACAGCTCATCGCAAGCGCCTACGCCTGTGCCACCCGTACACGCAATGACACCTACCGGAATATAGCCAGCATCACGATCAGCCTGAATCGCCTGCTCAAGTGCCGTTGGGTCCATGCTGCGCAAATGCCCGGGCCTGATGGGAATACGCACCAGATTGTCCTGCCCGATACCCGATACCCATAGCGCTCTGTCGATCGATGAATGCACTTCAGTACTGGCGTATATCCTTAATCGGGCCTGCCCGCTCAAGCCCTGATGGTTACCCGTCCACTCAAGCGCTTTTTCACGCATGGTGAGCACGGCGGCAAGCGTTGCCGAGCTGGCAGAATCCTGAATAACACCAGAAAAGGTGTCTGGCAGCGCAATGGATTGGCGAAGCCAGTCAAGCATACGGGTTTCCATTTCAGTGGCTGCAGGGGATGTCTGCCACAACATGCATTGCGGTGCAATGGTTGCGACCAGCATCTCGGCAAGCATGGAAGGAGGAGCTGCATTAGCTGGAAAATACGCAAAGAATCGCGGGTGCTGCCAGTGGGTGATACCCGGCATGACAATGTTTTCAAAATCATCTAGGATTATCTGCATGTCCTCGCCTATCTCCGGAGGACTCAACGGCAACTGCCTGATGATGTCACCTGGTCTGGTTTGCGCTCGTACAGGACGACTACGCAAATTGCTGTGATAGCGTGCCGCCCAGTCAGCGATCCATTCTCCCCAACGGGTAAACTCAGTCCAGTTCATAGACGTTCATTCTCAGCAGGTGTAATTCATGCCAAGACGTCCGCCATCGACATAGATGGTCTCACCGGTAATGTAGCTGGCTTTGCTACTGGCCAGAAAGGCAACGGTATCAGCGATTTCCCGCGGGCTGCCCACTCGCTTCAACGGCGTGCGCGACAAGACGGTATTCATGGCTTCAGGATTGGCGTTCACGCCTGCCATCATGGCAGTGTCAATGGATCCAGGGCCCACCGCATTCACGCGGATACCATGGGGAGCCAAGGCCAGGGCTGCCGACTTGGTCAGCTGCATGACACCCCCTTTTGATGCACAGTAGGCGGCAATGGTGGGAATGGCCACAATGGCATTGATGGATGACATGTTGACGATAGAACCTGTCATGTTGTGCTTTACCATCGATTGCGCCGCACGTTGCAGCGCCACGAACGTACCTGTCAGGTTGACATCGATCACCTGTTGAAATTGCTCAAGCGTGGTGTTCAGGAAATCACCCGGTGCTGCAATCCCTGCGTTGTTTACCAAAACACTGACAATGCCAACATCTTTTTCTACTGTGTCGAAAAGCGTTTTAATCTGCTGCGGGTCGCCAACGTCACACGCTAACGCGACGCTGTTATGGCCAAGCTTGTCAGCGGCAGCTTTAACGCCGTCTTCATTGATGTCGCACAATACAATGCGGCACCCATCCTCAGACAAGGCTTGCGCGCACGCAAATCCTATGCCCTGGGCGGCGCCAGTGATAAGTGCAATTGGGGCTTCTGCCATGGTGTCGCTCTTCTTGGCTTAACAGTTGTTCAGCACATGATAGTACGTTGCACCCGAACTGACAAAACGCAACGACCGGGTATTACAGAGCCCGTGTGGGCTAGGAGGCACACGCAGCGTACTTGCCAATCGTCAACTGGCAGGTCACTATATCGTTACACGCAACGTATCCAGCCAACGCTTAATAGGACAATCAGCTTGATGAAACCACTAATCAGGAACTCCGCCCAGATGGTGGCTGAGGCCCGCGCTCGCATCGAGGAGATTGAAACACCGGTACTCATCGCCATGCTGGATAAACCGGATGTGGTCATCGTCGATATCCGCGATGTGCGTGAACGTCAGCGCAGCGGCTACATCCCCGGCAGTATCCATGCGCCGCGCGGCATGATCGAATTCTGGGTTGATCCTGACAGCCCGTATTTCAAGGATGTTTTTGCGCAGGATAAAAAATTCATTTTTCACTGTGCGTCAGGCTGGCGATCTGCACTGACAGTGGCAACGCTTCAGGACATGGGCTTCGATGCAGCACATCTTCGCGAAGGCTTTTCCACGTGGGAGAAACACGGAGGCGCTGTGGAGAAGCCGGAGGCGTAGGTTTGTCAGGTCCCTACGCACGCATATAAACGCACGCTCAATGAGTCGTGTCAGGTGCCTCCATAGCACCTGTCATCATCGCAACCGCATCGGACATGGAGTAGTCCTCTGGCTTTATGACACACAGACGCTTGCCCAGGCGATGGATGTGAATTCGATCTGACACCTCGAACACGTGTGGCATGTTGTGCGATATCAGGACGATGGGCAAACCTCTGTCGCGCACCTCTTTGATCAATTCCAATACCCGGCGAGACTCTTTGACGCCAAGCGCTGCCGTTGGCTCATCGAGTATGACCACACGTGAACCAAAGGCCACCGCTCGGGCAACGGCAACACCCTGGCGCTGACCACCTGAGAGCGTCTCAACGGCTTGCGAAATATTCTGTATCGTCATCAGGCCGAGTTCACTGAGTTTTTCGCGGGCGATTTTCTCCATGGCCGGGCGATCCAGAGCACGCAACACGGAGCCCATGACACCGGGCTTTCGTAATTCACGCCCCAAAAACATGTTGTCGGCAATCGATAAGGCAGGCGACAGGGCAAGATTTTGATAGACCGTTTCAATACCGGACGCGCGCGCTTCCATGGGTGAACGAAACAGCACAGGGCTGCCATCCAGCTCAATCGTGCCAGCATCGGGTATGACCGCGCCAGAGATTGCTTTTATCAGTGTGGATTTACCAGCGCCGTTATCACCGATAACTGCCAGAATCTCACCCTCGTGCAATTCGAAGTTGGCGTGGTCCATGGCGACTACGCGACCATAACTCTTCATCAGATTGGTCGCCTTGATCACGCATCGTCGTGTTGATGTGCTCATGCTGACACCCGCCGCAGCCATTGATCGATGCCAACCGCCAGAATAATAAGACACCCGATGGCAAAGCGTTGCCAGATGACATCAACACCGGCGATTTTCAGCCCCGAACTAAACACCCCGACAATCAAGGCACCAAAAAGAGCACCCAGAATCGAGCCTCGTCCGCCAAACAACGAGGTGCCACCAATAACCACCGCCGTTATCGAATCCAGATTGGCATCATAGAAGCTCTGTGGGCTGACCGAGCCTACCCGGCCAATGGAGACCCAGGCGGCGATACCGGCAATGAACCCGGCGACCCCATAGACCGATAGCAGCAGACGATCGGTGTTGATGCCACTGAGCTCTGCTGCCTCCTTGTCATCACCCACGGCGTAGACATGCCGCCCCCAGGCGGTGTTGTTGAGTATGTACCACACCACTAGAAACACGATAATCAACAGGATGGATCCGTAGGTGAATACAGCGCCACCGACCGAAAAGCGCTCACCAAAGAATTTCAGCGATGGCGCGATATTATCCAGATCCTGACTGCGGATCGATTGTGATCCTGAATACCAGATGACCAGCGCAAAGAAGATGTTCCAGGTGCCCAGCGTGACAATGAACGGTGGCAGTCGAAGGCGTGTGACCAGAGCGCCATTGACCAGGCCGCTAAGGGTGGCCACAACAAATCCTGCCGGTATGGCAACAGCGGGATGAATGCCCAACACAACGGCAAACTTGCCCATCACCACGGAACCCAGAACCATGATGGCAGCGATTGAAAGATCTATGCCAGCGGTCAGAATAATCAGGGTCTGGGCGCAGGCCAGAAAACCGATGATGGTCACCTGCTGAATGATCAGCGAGAGATTGAAAGCGGTAAAGAACCGATCACCCGCCACAAGCCGAAACGCAATCACACTGATGATCAGGATGATGACCGGCACCATGGCAGGATTGCCGTGCAAAAAATGCTGAATATGCTGCAGCGTCGAACGCCGGTTGTCTTCGAACTCCGCAACGGCGTCAGCTTCGGGAGCGACGAGGCCAGCTTCGCTGTTGCTGCCACTACTTTTATAATTGCTTTTTACAGGTCCATCTATCAAACGTGTTTCCTCATGCAATGGCGCTGTCGCGTTGCTGCGCATCTGTGAAATACCGTGCGATCCATCATAACCCTATTTTTGGTCCGGCTATATCGTTGCGACTCCTCAATATACCTGCCAGGAACGAGATAAACCTGCCAGGTACCAAAACTTGGCATTTACAGGTGGCGTGGACATATTGACGCACGTACCGCCCTGAGCGTTCCACGCAATCAGCACTTGGGCTTAGCAATCGATCGGAAAGGGTACATCACTCAATTATGAAAGGTTCCACCAAAAAGGCCTCACCACTATGAAAACCCCGCTATCACGCTCAATTGCATTTGCTGCACTCATGGGTGCAATTGCAGCCCCTGCGTTCGGACAAACCTTACGTCTGGGCACTGAAAGTGCCTACCCTCCTTTCAACTACATCGAATCTGATGGCACGATTACAGGATTCGATGTGGAAATCGGTCTGGAACTGTGCAAAAGAATGGGCGAAGAGTGTGAAGTCGTCGCACAGGACTGGGACGGCATCATTCCAGGACTGCTGGCCGACAAATACGACTTCATCATCGCCTCGATGTTCATCACCGAGGAACGCAAAAAGCAGGTGAACTTCTCAGACCCCTACTATCTGGCTGCCATGACGCACGTTGTGCCCAAGGATTCGGGTATGACAGACTTCACCTCCGAGTCGATGGCCGACAAGATCATTGGCGTTCAAGGTGGCACCACACAGGCCGATTTTGCCGAAGCGCAATACCCTGATGCTTGAAGTCCGACTGTACCCGACTCAGGACGAAGCCAACCTGGATATGGTAAACGAGCGCATCGATCTTATGGTTGGGGATATGCTGCCCATGCTCGACTGGACCACCAAGATAGACGATGGCGCATGGTGTGAAGTCGCGGGCGAGCCCATTACTGATCCTGCATTTGTCGGCGATGGGGTTGGTATCGCTATTCGTCAAGAAGATGAAGAGCTGTTGAAAAAAATCAATGCTGCCTTGACTGAAATTCGTGAAGATGGCACCTACAAGACAATCAATGACAAGTACTTTGATATTGACGTGTACACAATGAAGTAGCGTGAGTAGCAAGTTGCGCGAATAAACAGTAAGGAATAAACAGGTAGCAAGACTACATTCCAGCCAGATACAACCATGAAATGAGAGAGCTGTTTTCATTTGGAGACTCCGGCTGGGGTGATGAGTTGTTGCAAGGGCTGCTGGTGACGATTCAGCTGGCGCTGGCAACATTGCCGCTAGGACTGTTGATTGGATTTGCCTTTGCTTTTGCGTCCCTGTCCAAACTCTTCGCGCTTCGCGCTGTTGGTTTTGGCTACACCACTATCTTGCGTGGACTGCCTGAAATACTGACGCTGTTCGTGGTGTATAACGGCGTCGGGCTTGCGATCAATTCATTGGTCAAGTGGTGGAATCCAGAAGCTGACTCCATTTGTGGATCAACATGCTCAAGGATACCGCACTGGTGTCCATCATTGCCCTAAATGATCTGATGCGCATGACCAAGGTGGCCGTCGGTGTCACCAAGCAACCCTTCACGTTCTACCTAGTGGCCTGCCTGATCTATTGGGTGCTGTGTGTGTTATCAGAACTGGTGTTGACCAGAATGGAGACGCGTGCCAATCGCGGCGTACGAAGGGCTGCAACGTGAACGCACTCGACATCCTGGCTGAGTACTGGCCACGCTTTCTTAACGGCACGCTGATGACGTTAAAACTGACCGGTATGGGAGTTTTGATTGCGGCTATTGTGTCGCCTTTTTTTGCGTTGCTGAGAACGGATGCGCCTGTGTACGTCCGAATTCCGCTTCGTTTCTATATTTCGTTTATGCGCGGCACACCGATTCTTGCGCAGTTGTTTCTCATTTACTACGGCTCAGGACAGTTTCGGCCCGTTCTACAGGAATGGGGATTATGGGGATTTTTTCGTGATCCGTTCAATTGTGCTCTTTTGGCTTTTGCACTCAATTCGACGGCCTGCCAGACTGAAATACTGCGCGGTGCCATAGCAGGTGTACCGCAACTTGCGATTGAAGCGGCAAAAGCGTTTGGCATGAGTCGTTTGAAAACGCTGAGGCGCGTGGTGTTTCCGCACACCTATCGCATTGCCTGGCCAGCGTTGGGTAATGAAGTCATTCTGTTAATGAAAGCGAGTGCTTTGGCCAGTGTAGCGAGTGCTTTGGCCAGTGTAGTGACAGTGTTCGATATCATGGGTAGAACACGACAGGTGTTCTCGAAGACGTTCGATTTTTCGGCCTATCTCTGGGCTGCTGTTATCTATCTGTGCATAACAGCAATCTTTGTGGGTGTGTGGCGTCTGGCTGAAAAACGACTTGGGCGGCATCTGGAGATACACAAGGAGGCTGAGACTTTGACGCCACCGGTGCCTTTGCAAGGCATTCGCTGATGAACGCGTCTGCACCGGTACTGGAGGCCAGGGATATCCATAAGCGTTTTGGAGAACATCATGTCCTCAAGGGCATCTCTTTGCGGGCACACGAGCAGGATGTCATCAGCATACTCGGTGCATCAGGGTCAGGTAAATCCACATTTCTGCGCTGTCTTAATTTTCTGGAAACACCCACGTCCGGTACCGTTTGCGTGCAGGGTGATGAGATTAGTGTGCGCGATGGAAAGCGCAGTAGCCGTGAACATCTTCAAGCCATACGCCGTTGCCTGGGCATGGTATTTCAGCAGTTCAATTTATGGACACATCGCACCGTACTGGAAAACGTCACAGAAGGACCCATCCATGTGCTTGGTTTACAACGTGATGATGCCTGTGCTCGAGCAGAGGCATTGCTCGATAGTGTTGGCCTGCTGCATTATAAAGGCCAGTATCCTTCCATGCTCTCTGGCGGTCAGCAACAACGTGTGGCCATAGCCCGCGCACTGGCCATGGAGCCAGATGCCATCCTGTTTGATGAGCCCACATCGGCCCTTGATCCTGAGCTTGTTAATGATGTACTAGGCGTGATGCGCAAGCTGGCCAATGACGGAATGACCATGATTGTCGTGACCCACGAGATGAGCCTTGCTCGAGACGTGTCCTCAAAGGTGGTGTTTTTGCATGAGGGAGTTATCGCCGAGCAAGGTGCGCCTGAGCAGATGTTCAGTGCGCCGACGACCGATGTGTTTAGTCGGTTTATCGGTAATGAGCGTTAACCCAAGTTCGACAATGGCAATGCTGTTAGAAAACAAGAGATACGACGGTGAATCCAGCCGCAAAGCCAAGGGCAAGCGACGTGGCGGCGACACCTGCTACAGTCCACGACTGCCTGTTTGACCATCATTGCTGGTTTGTCATATTGCACTCTCTTACAGCTGATGCCTTGTTCGTATTTTTCCTGAGCTGATCCACTTATGTCACGCTCCTGCCTTTCTTAGGAAAGACCCGGCGCTGTCAGTTCAGTGCAGGCTTAAGAGACACTAATCAAACACACGTTAGCGTTAGGTTTGATTGCGATTAATTCACGAAAATTCAGCGCGTTAGCATCAGCACGCTTTAGGGTGTGTCCAGTCATCGCGCACGTCCTGAAAAGTCCATCAATCATTTCATCCTGTTGCGATACTCATTGATATCACGATGGATATCACTGTCTGGCAATTGTCTGGATTAAAACCAGTCAACCGTACCTCCCACAAATCTGCCGCAACCACACGTTACTTTTCGTAACATTTTACGAAATTCACAAAACAAGCCGCCCTTGCATTAATTGCTTTTCCCGTAAACACATGTTTTTTAAATAAATATTTTTTCGGACTGCCACAACTGTTTTCATTACTATAAGTTGCATCAAAAGTACTGTGAATTGAGTTTGATGTATTTCGGCTGTCTGCGTTAACAGCCTGGTTTGCCACCTTTGTATTCACTAGGAAGCTATACCGCTTCAGGAGCCTGCACCATGTCAGAAGAATCCTCGTCCAGCAATAACGAGTATTGGTCAGCCAATATCAGATTGGTAAAAGTCTCACTTATTATCTGGGCTTTGGTCTCGTTTGGGTTTGGTATTCTTTTTCGTCCATTGTTAAAAGGTATCACCATCGGTGGAACCGACCTTGGTTTCTGGTTTGCACAACAAGGATCCATCCTTGTCTTTATTGTCATCATTTTTTTCTATGCATGGCGCATGAACGCGTTGGACAAAAAATTCGGCGTAGACGAGGAGTAGACAGAACTCATGGAACAATACACACTCAACTTACTGTTCGTTGGCGGAACTTTCCTGCTTTACATCGGTATAGCGATATGGGCTCGAGCAGGCTCAACAGCTGAATTCTATGCAGCCAGTCGCGGGGTAAACCCTGTCGTCAATGGCATGGCCACTGCTGCTGACTGGATGTCAGCCGCATCGTTTATCTCCATGGCAGGTCTTATTGCCTTCACGGGCTATGATAATTCGACCTTCCTGATGGGTTGGACAGGTGGATACGTGTTGCTGGCATTGTTACTTGCACCTTATCTTCGCAAGTTCGGCAAATTTACTGTGCCAGAATTTATCGGTGATCGCTTCTACAGCGGCACAGCGAGAATGGTCGCCGTTGCTTGCCTGATTATCGCCTCGATTACGTACGTCATCGGCCAGATGACTGGTGTCGGGGTTGCATTTTCACGCTTTCTGGAAGTCAGCAACACGGCTGGACTGTTAATCGGTGCTGCGATCGTTTTCTTCTATGCTGTCCTGGGCGGAATGAAAGGTGTCACATACACACAGGTAGCACAGTATTGTGTACTCATACTGGCCTATACCGTACCTGCCATCTTTATTTCACTGCAGCTCACAGGCGTGGCTCTTCCACCCATGGGCCTGTTTTCGGATCATGCAGCCTCTGGCGTGCCGTTGCTCACACGACTGGACCAAGTGGTTACAGAGCTTGGCTTCAACTCTTACACAGAGCATCACAGCAACACGCTGAACATGGTGTTGTTTACCTTGTCGCTCATGATCGGTACTGCCGGACTACCACACGTCATTATTCGCTTCTTTACGGTTCCCAAGGTCGCTGATGCACGTTGGTCAGCTGGCTGGGCACTGGTGTTCATAGCACTGCTGTACCTGACAGCGCCTGCTGTTGGTGCCATGGCACGCATGAATCTGATGGACACCATCTATCCTGGCGGAGCACAGGCTGAATCACTCCAATATGAAGAGCGGCCAGACTGGATGAAAAACTGGGAAGTCACTGGACTGCTCAAGTTTGAAGACAAGAACGGTGATGGTCGAATCCAGCTGTATAACGACAGCTCAGAAAGCTTTGCAGCGACTGCCGAAGCTGCAGGCTGGCAGGGATCAGAATTGACGGTTAACCGGGATATCCTGGTGCTGGCTAATCCGGAAATCGCCAACCTTCCCGGATGGGTTATAGCTCTGGTGGCAGCAGGCGGCTTAGCGGCTGCATTGTCAACGGCAGCTGGATTGCTGTTAGCCATCTCCGGCGCTGTCAGTCATGATGTGGTTAAAGGTACGTTGGCACCGAACATATCGGAAAAAGGCGAACTGCTGACCGCAAGGCTCTCCATGGCAGTGGCGATTGGCGTTGCTACGTGGCTGGGACTGAATCCGCCGGGTTTTGCAGCACAGACTGTAGCCCTTGCATTCGGCTTGGCGGCAGCATCAATATTCCCGGCACTGATGATGGGTATATTCTCCAAGACCATCAACGACAAAGGTGCGGTGTGCGGTATGTTGACAGGCCTGATCTTCACCCTCGTGTACATATTCGTTTACAAGGGCTGGTTGTTTATCCCCGGTACCAATCAGTTGCCGGATACGCCTGACAACTGGGTATTCGGTATCTCACCATTGTCCATCGGAGCCGTGGGAGCCATGCTCAACTTTGCAGTTGCAACGCTGGTTTCACGGGCCACAGCACCACCACCGAAGGAGATTCAGGATCTGGTAGAAAGCATTCGTGTACCACGAGGTGCGGGTGCAGCGGTAGATCACTAGCCGGAAAAGCGCCTAGGAGGCTGTCCGAGAATAAGCTGATCGAGCGAAAGCGCGATATTTCGGCCA
>CAYGSW010000141.1:0-15184 GCA_964352535.1 uncultured Granulosicoccaceae bacterium
GGGTCGGCCGATGCGCGAACCTTGCTGGTTCTGTTCACGCCAGTGTGCAATCCAGCCTGGCATGCGGCCCATGGCAAAGATCACGGTGAACATGTTGGTAGGAATGCCAAGGGCCCTCAGAATGATACCGCTGTAGAAATCCACATTGGGGTACAACTTGCGCTCGATAAAATAGGGGTCGTTCAATGCAATATCTTCCAGTTGCTGGCCGATCTCCAGCAGAGGATCGTTGATATCAAGATGTGCCAGCAGCTTTTTGGCCACTCGCTGCAGCATCTGCGCTCGAGGATCAAAATTCTTGTACACGCGATGTCCAAAGCCCATAAGCCGTACACCACTGTTTTTATCCTTCACCTGCCGCATGTAATCTTCCACCGAGATATCCCCCTTGTGGATTTGCTCAAGCATATCCAGAACAGCAACGTTCGCACCGCCATGCAACGGCCCCCACAACGCACAAACCCCCGCAGCACAGGAGGCAAACAGATTGGCTCCGCTGCTACCCACCATGCGCACAGTTGATGTGCTGCAATTCTGCTCGTGGTCAGCGTGAAGGATCAGAACCAGGTTAAACGCCAGGCGTACAATTTCGTCGGTTTCGGACTGTGCATGAGGTTCGGAGAACATCATGTGCATGAAATTGTTTACATACAGCAAGTTGGGGTCGGGGTAGTTGTAGGGCCGTCCCAGTGAACTGCGATAAGCGAACGCTGCAATAGTCCTGATTTTGCTGATCAATCGGGCTGCAGCAGCGATGAATTGCTCATCACCCTCCATCTCGATCATGTCTGGATGAAAGCACGACAGTGCGTTGATCATGGCCGACAAAATGGCCATGGGTGGAGCCTGATTTGGGAATCCCTGAAAATGCAGTTTCATTGATTCGTTCAGCATGGCATGGCGAGTCAGACGGTCGCTGAAATCCAGGTACTCTGCTGCGGTGGGAAGATTGCCAAAAATCAGTAGCCAGCACACCTCGATAAAGTTCGGGCTTTGTTCAAACTGTTCGATAGGAATGCCCCGGTAGCGAAGAATCCCGGCATCACCATCGATATAGGTGATAGCACTTTCACAACTGCCTGTATTGCCATAACCCTGGTCAAGCGTGATGTAGCCCGTATCACCGCGTAGCTTGCTGATGTCAAGCGCTTTCTCTTCTTCACTTCCAACAACGACGGGTAAATCGATGGACTTGCCATCAAGAGTCAGGGATACGCTTTTAGTCATGGAACGAGAGGACCTGTGTAGAAAATGAAAGAAACCTGGTGATCTGACATGCACACATCTGAGGCACAAAGTGTAAGCAGCCTACCTCGGCTAGCTTATCATCTCTACATGGGCAGACAAGGTCAACGGATCGTCAAACTCGGCTTAAGTTGCCTGCCTACCGTCATGCTAATAAGGCGTTTAGCAGGCTGAAAATTCCGCTTCAAGGTAATAGCGCATCGAGCAAAGGCCGCCTCCAGCTCGCAGTCACCGGGTTATAGACCCCAAAGCCTGCGCCGAACTCCCAGTAAGCACTCGACAGTCCAGCCTGTCGGGCAATAGTGGCCACATCACGTGTCCAGCGGATGCGCGAGCGATAGTCTCCTACGCTGTAAGCGCCAAATTCACCAAGGTGCATTGGTCTGTCATTCGCCAAGCCCCAATCGCGTACATCGTTCATGCTCTGGCGTATGGCTGTGCGAGCGTTCATCACCAGATGTTGACATGTTGAGGCGGCACACACACGCAGGCTGCCTAACTGAAATGCAGCAGGCCCTGCCATCTCATTCATCAGCGAGACACGATTGGTCGATGCGGGACACTCTGTAAGGTCCACTCTAATCCAGCCCCAGGTATCGTTGGCGCGGGACACTCTATCAACAAACCGTTGATCATCCCCCGCTGAGCAGCCAACGGATACATTCAGGTTGCCGCGCACACGCATCATCAACCGTGTTGGCTGCATGGCCAGAGGGGCATGAAGACTAAAGCCTGCATACTGGCGCTGATAGGCAACATCAAGGCGACCGATACCCGGTGTTAGCGTTGTATCCCAAGACCAGTCCTGTACGCCGGCTCCCGGTTCAGTTGTGGATGCAAACCAGCGAACCCCTGAGGCTGGCGTCGGCGATACCCACTGAGCACCCTGATGCGTAAATGCAAACGGTTCGTAGTAGTGCACGCTGACGATCAGATTCCTATCAGACGGAAGACGCAGATCTGCAAGCCTGCTGATACTGTTGTAACCAACAGGTCCAACCAGCACAGCTCGCGAAGGATTGGTGCGCCTGATCTGCCTCAGCGCCGAGCGTAACAGACGGTTCCACTCTTCAGGCTCGTCGTTAAAGACAGCATGTGGTTCGTTCAATATCTCAAACAGTACAGAGCTTGGTTGATGACGATAGCGAGTAGCAATCTGGCGCCAGATAGCGAGGAATCGTGCCTGATTGGCAGCAGGGTCAGCCATCAACGCATCATCGTGATGGTAATTGATGATACTCATCAACCCGGTGCGACGGGTTTGCTCCAGAACCCAATCAATTCGCTCAAAAAACGCAGAATCTATTCGGTACGGTGGACTCATTTGAGCATGTGCAGACCAACGAATCGGCACGCGTACGCTGTCGAAGCCTGCGTCTGCGATCATATCGAACCAGCCAGCCTCAAGTGTCAACCCCCATTCACCTTCAACCGGCGCTTCAAGCGCGTTGCCAAGGTTTATGCCTGTGCCAAGCGCTTGATTGGTCGCCTTTACCGCCGCAGTAGATGCGGCGTGGGCGACACCTGCAAAACTCAGCTGTAACAGACACACAAGAAACACACTAGCGGCAAAACCGGTAAGTTTCAAAAACTTTCTCTGTTCGAACGTCATACGATTACCTGTCTACCCGCATTCACATACGACCAGTATGCCAGTGCGATCTCTGACAAGTATCGGGAATCAGCACCCACTATTCCAGTTTGTAATACTCGGATACTTTCCAGTAGTCGCATCCGGCAGTCGATGTCGGGCCCTACATGGATGTAGCGCGCTACATCTACGCCCTCGGTATGACGTTGCGGGAAGCTTGTTGGTAACGCGCAATGACACAACCGGCAATACCCAGCAGAAATGCCATCGACAAGGCCCCACTACCACTGCCGGAGGAGCTCGAGCTCATCATGGCACCTTCGTTACCATTGGCAGCATCCGTATCCGTCTTTTCCGTTTCCGGTGGTGATGTTCCTATCCACCTGTGAGTCAGGCGCCGTGTTTCCCCTGAACCTTCACCGGGGGTGGCACTGACTCGAGCGCTACAGGACATCGATCCGATACCCGGCTCGTGGAAAATGAACACAAACGTTGTCCGCATCATCAGACACTCTGTCAATGGCAACCGTGGTCGTGTTAGCCAGTCGAAGCCTCCCCTCTACCGCTTGCTCACCACCATTGACATCGGGAACTATGGAGACAGGTTGACCCACATTCAGCCCCTGGGGATCATGTTCGCAAACTCCTGTGGACGTTTGCGGCTTGTGTGATGTTGCCACGGCAATCGCATCTTGTGGCGTCATGTCGGTTACTGCGCCATGACCAATGGCCTTGATACTATCCATCCATCTTTGCACATGTGGGAACTGAGCAATGAGCAATGGCCCACCTTCCCATCGACCGTGTACAAACCAGACAACGTGATACATCTGGGCATCAACTGCCGCAGGAGCCTCACCCAGCAGGAACATCCTGCCATCACTCAGTTGCTGATCAAGCCAGCACAACGGCACACGAAATTGAGCAATCAAATGAGGAAGCTCGGCATTGGCTTGCTTCAAACCCGCTGCCCAGTTCTCACCCAGGTACAATCGACCGCGATCCCGGGCAAAGTCTGCGGGTAAATTATCTCCTGCTGATCCCAACACAATCTTTACGCACAGATCAAAGAGTGCACCGTCGGTCCAGCGACTCAGACACCACATCAATCCCTCATTGGCGTCAGGCATAAACGACGGCGTCGGGAAACGATGTTCCAGCTCGCGAAGAATGCACTGTGTATCGCAGTAGATATCCGCACCTATCTGCATGACGGGTGTGCGTCTGTAGCCACCTGTGAGTGTCGTCAGAAACGGTTTTGGAGGCAAACGTGGTATTTCCACATTGTGCCATGACAGACCCTTGATACCCATTGCCACCCTCACCTTCTCGGCGACAGGAGATTGCGGGTAGTTGTGCAGAATTATTGCAGAGTCATTCGAGGTCATCGCTATCACTGTATCAGACGTGTTCGGACTCCATTATGAACTACTTGGTGACAATAACAATTGTCTCAACCGCTCTGGGTACATTAGTGTAGCTTCCTACGCCGTAGGCCTGCACCTTGTAGAGAAGATGTTCCCGACCACCGGCACTGGTTCTTCCATAGGAGGCACCACCTATGTCCAGGTTGACTACTCCGCTTCCGCCGTCGGCAACATATTCGCCTACTTGTTCATAGACATACTCTGGCGCTTCAGCCACATCAGCAAGGATGCCGTCCTGCACGGCGCGTTGCCCGGTGAAAGCTGCGTCAGCCCACCACTTATCAGCAATTGAGTCACGACTGAAAACGCCATCCGTGGCAACAGCATCTGCAAATCGCCTGGCGCCGGATTCGTCAATAATTTCTTTTTGTGCAAACACCACACCTCCTTCAGCGGCAGCCATCGCTCGACTGTACTGAATGGCATGACTGACGGTTTTTCCAGTAAATATAGACGTCTGCATGATACCTGTCAGCAGAACCCCTGCAATCAGAGCGATCACCAGTATGGTGAGTATCACGTAACCCCTTTGCGGCTTGCACGCACGACACAGGTCTCCCGATGCTGATCCTCTCTTACCCATCATCAAAGCTCCAAGACATTTCTCAACGCGACACGTACCACCACTTCCCGACGAAAACGGTCATCGGTGTAACTGATCTGAGCGTTATCAAAATCGTAGGTTCGACCACTTGCGTTCAATGATTGATTACTGACCAGCAGCAAACGCAATACAACCTCCCTGATCGCCTTGAGATCAGCGTTGGTGAGTGAGGCGGAATCGACGTACCGGTCAATGGAACCATCCTGACCATCATCGATGCCCAGCCGTATGAGAAATTGCACGACATCGACAGTATCGTCACTGCCCACCAGTACTGTTTGTACGCCACCACTTGTACAGAGTAGCTGTCCAGCGGCAAGAGTCAGTGTAACGACTTCCACGACCCCTGCAGCGACAGACTCGCCATGACAGTCAATGAGGGAGCCATCGGCATTGCCTGCACTATTGGACGAACCATTAAAGCGGATACTTAGCGTGTCTGCTGCAGATTTCAGGTACTGCCCCTCGAGCCATTGGCCAGCTACTTCCGGAAACGCATCCGCATTACTGACAATGGGTATCCGGCGACCGACGATGAGACTGTTATCGATACCTCTGTAGCCTGCCTGGCGAAGATGCTGCTCAAGTAAGTGGGACATGAAAAACGAGGTCTCTTGCAGCATTGCTGCATCCTTGATTTTTACGCTTTCTTTAACCGTGTTCTGAAGAACGCTGGAAGCCACACTGATAATGATCATGCCAGTGGCCATGGCAACAAGGAGCTCAACGAGTGTGAAACCCTTGACACGCTTCGAGCGCCAGTTCATCACATTAATCCCGCCAGATCAAACGACTGATTTGTCAATGCACCATCCACGCTTTCCTGCCATCTGATCGATACCATGCAACTGACATCGTTACAGCTGATTTTCCCTCCACCCTGGGAAAGCTGAGCTGCAATCCCTGCCTTCCAGCGACTGATACTGACCAACGCTGGCATGGAACTGGAATCCAGCACAATCGTATCGTCAAATTCAACGTTATAGATACCCTTTCTGGCATCCACTGAGTTTGCCCTCAAGACTTCCAGCATATCCTGAGCACGCTCATTTACTTTAAAGCGTGTATCAGACATCTTCATATTGATAAAAGTACTTGTCTGTATGTTGGAAAACGCTAGCGCAGAAATCATAATGACAACCAGCGCTATCATGACCTCGACAATCCCTACGCCCTTCTCACGGGCTCTGAAAGCCTTCACGGTATGTATCCAGCGCGCGTCATGGTGAAACTCTGACTCACACTGCCATTACTCAGACTAGCGTTAAGTGCAACATCGGCATACCCTTTGTAACTGAACGTTATGCCCGTGATGTCAGTAGGACCAGCCGCGTCCTGCACAGAGACGGAAAACGGATTCGACGGCCGATCAAATACTCTTATCAAGGTGTCATCATTGTCTAACTGCCCTGAATCATCAAAGTCGTTGAAAACAATCCAGCCACGGTCAAACGATCCAGTGCAGGTGGCACTGTTATCAGAACCGCACAGCCTGACTTTTCCACCATGCCTTATGGCAGAACTTCTGGCATAGGAGATCGATCGTTTCAGATCCAGCACTAACTCCTCAGACTTGGTTCGCATCAACCAAGACGAATATCCACTCATGGCGATCATTGCCAGAATGCTGATGATGACTATGACAACAATGAGCTCGAACAGGGAGAATCCTGCCTGCCGTCGCCGAGTTTTATCGCTCGCATTGTATGGAGATGACATCGGCATGGAAGACAGTCAGGGACAGACACATTTATCGGCGTTGACCTGTGTATCGGCAATGACATTCAATGCCTTTGACCAGAGCCGAATACACATGAAGCTGTTCACGATTTCAACATCATCGTCTTGAATCCTAATTCAGGTCACGAAAGTACCGAGAGCACAGGTTATTTGTGTTCGTTACTGCTCATTTTTTTTAATAGGAATTGCCGGCGATGGCCGCTACCCTGCTGTACTCCTTCAAAAACCAACAAAATGCGACGGCCGATAATTCTGACTCTGCTACTGGGGTCACACTTGTGTTCAAGCGCGTTCGCCAGCGATTCGCCGCTTGATCTTGCAGAAACACCCTTATTCGTATCGGGTGGCAAGAACGCTCTGGTGCAGTTGGTCGTACAGCGTGACAACAACCTGTTCTACGAAGCCTATCCCTCGTATGTGGATTTCAACTCCGACGGCGTGCTTGATAACCGCTACAAGCCTCAGGAGATCGATTACCTGGGCTATTTCGGCTCTGATCTATGCTATTCGCTAACCAATGGTGATCACTTGTCAGCGTCCTCGACCGCAACCGACAAGAGATGCGAAGGTGAGTGGAGCGGGGATTTTCTGAACTACCTGACGATGACGCGCATGGATGTCATGCGCCTGTCGTTGTACGGCGGCAAGCGAGTCGTTGATACCTCCACGCAAACCCGACTTCGACGAGCCTTTGTACCGTGGGATAATCATACCTGGGGAATCGAATACGAGTCCGTTGTCGTCGATGGGTTCGACATCAGCGACTACACCCCGTACGCTAGTCCCAACAGCGGCACGCGCCATCTTTTCGCAACAAACAACTTTCAAGGCAACGACACGCCCTACCTTCGAGTGCGCACCAATCAGACTGAGCGCATCTGGAAATGGACCGACAAGCAGACACCCCAGGGCGATGGATGGTCCAGTCTTGATTTGCCCATTGAAGTCAGCGTATGTGCCCCACCCTATCTCGAAGATTTTTGTAAGCAGTACCCCAATGGTGCTCACAAACCGGTGGGGCTGTTGCATAAATACGGCAAAGACAACTCCATGCTGTTCAGCCTGATCACAGGCTCTTTTGAGAACAATCTCAGAGGTGGTGTGCTGAGGCAGCCCATGCATGAGTTCGTTGAAAACGAAGTTAATCGTAATACCGGAAAATTTACCTCCACCCAGGGCATTGTCCATAACCTCGACGCAATTCAGATCCCCAACGATTACGTCAGTAGTACTGTTCTGAGCGACTGCGGCTTTCTTTGGGACAGACCCTTTAACAACGGTGAGTGCCGTGCCTGGGGCAATCCGATTGCCGAGATGATGTATGAGGGTATGCGGTATCTGGCTGGAGAAGAAGCGCCGAGCACGGCGTTCGATACATCCGGTGGCGTGGATGAAAGCCTGGGAATGAGCACCCCGGCCTGGGATGATCCCTACGATTCGGCCGACGTTTTTGCTCAATGTACCAATGCCTACCAGCTGGTCATCAGCGATCCCAGTCCATCGTACGATGGCGATCAACTACCAGGCAGCGATTTCGGATCGTTTGCAGGCGCGGGTCTGGATGATTTACATGTGGGCAATCTGGCCGATTTCATTTCCAGTCATGATCCGAGCGTGCCAGGACTGAAATTCATTGGAGAGAGCGCCAATAACACCGACATGGCACCCTCCGCCAAGGTGGTTACCTCTCTGCGCAATATTCGTGGCCTTGCACCGGAGGCATCGCACCGGCAAGGCAGCTACTATGCGTCCAGCATTGCCTATTTCGGCCATCAGAACGACGTACATCCTGACGCCGAAGGTCGCCAGACAGTCAGAAATTTTACACTGGCGCTAGGCAACCAGCTCCCAACCATTGATGTTGAGGTTGCCGGTAGAACCGTCAGTTTTGCACCGTATGCAAAAACCGTCGGTTTGCAGGCCCAGGCCTTTAATGACTTCTTCCCAACCAATGCCATTGTCGGGTTCAATGTCGAATACAAGACCGATACATCAGGTAGCTTCAGAGTCAGTTTTGAGGATAACGAACAGGGTGCTGACAATGATCTGGACGCGGCATCGCGCTACTCTTATGAAGTGGTAAACGATGAAATCATCATGACGGTTACCAGCATTGACGCTGCAGGATCCGCCATACAACACATGGGATTTGCAGTATCCGGTAGCGATAGAGATGGCATCTACCTGCTGGTTAGAGACCTCGCCACCGACGCAGCAAACGATGTGGATTTCTATCTGGATGTGCCACCGGACCAGTCGCCCGGAGCAGGATGGAACGATAACCAGCCACTGCCATTGAGTCAGGAGTTACGTTTTACCGCAGACGTTGATCAGGGTGCTAAGCAATTGGCGTCGCCGCTGTGGTACGCCGCCAAGTGGGGTGGGTTCAAGGACTTGAACGATGATGGTATTCCACAAAAAGTGGAATGGGATGCAGACGATGATGGCAATCCTGACAACTACTTCAGCGCGGCAAACCCGGCAAAGATGAATGATGCTCTCAGGGGCGTCCTTAATCAGATCAGCGGCGAGTCAGCCGCCGGAGCTTCTGCGGGTGTTACCAGTGGCTCTCTCAATAGCTCTAGCCGTGTTTATCAAGCGGACTTTATCAGCTTGCAATGGACCGGAGAACTCACATCTCGCGCAGTCAGCGCCGATGGACAAATCTCTACTACGGTGGACTGGTCGGCCAACCAGCAGCTGATTGACAAAATCAGCGCTGATACGCGCCAGATACTCACCTTCAATCCTGAAGAAAAACGCGGTGTTGCGTTTCGATGGCCTGATAATCCAGCGACGCTGGCGGTAAGCGACATGAGCGCAGCGCATGTGAGCATGCTCGGTGTTAACCCCCAATCAGGCATTGCTGACAACCGGGGAGCTGAGCGCGTGCGCTACATCAGGCGTGAAGATATAACAGACTTCAGATAACGCACTGCTGCGCTGGGTGACATTGTTCACTCTTCGCCACAACTGGTTGGCGAGCCGGGGTACTTTTATCCTGACAATTGGGGTGTGGGTGCACTGGAAAACACTGCGCCGTATTCAACCTTTGCTCGATCCAACCGCGGCCGACAACGGGTGGTTTATGTGGGTGCCAACGACGGCATGCTGCATGCGTTTGATGCCGGCACAAGCACCGATGGCGTCTATTCAGCCGGTACCGGTGACGAATTATTTGCCTATGTACCGGCAAAAGTCATAAAGCATCTGCCAGAGCTGACTCACCCACGCTATCGACACAAATACTTCGTCGACGGTACTCCCAGAATCGGTGATGCGTTTGACGGTACGCAGTGGCGTACGGTGCTGGTCGGTGGACTGCGTGGTGGAGGGCAAGGCATCTACGCACTGGACGTCACAGATCCAGGTTCCATCAACGAATCCACCGCAGATGATGCCGTGTTATGGGAGTTCACTGACGAGGATCACGCTGATATGGGTTATAGCTTTTCAACACCCTTGATTACGCGAATGAACAACGGCAAGTGGGCGGCCATCGTTGCTAACGGCTATGGTTCCACACAAAGCGATGGTGCAAGCGGCAGCGGAAAGTCAGCCATCTTTGTACTGGATCTGTTTACCGGCGAGCTGCTGGCCAGGCTAACACCTAATACAAGCCTGAGTAGTCACAACGGCATGTCACAACCCACTGCAGTCGATCTGAACGGTGACTATATCGCTGACATCATCTATGCCGGTGATCTGGCAGGCTATGTTCATGCGTTTGATGTCACAGGTTCCAGTGCAGCAGCCTGGGTGTCAGCGGCGGCCAGCACCTTACCTCTGTTCAGCGCGCAAGATAATAAGGGCAACAAACGGCCAATTACCGGTGGTATCAGCGTAGGGTCTCACCCAACCGGCACCGGAGTCATGCTGTACTTTGGCACCGGAAAGTATCTGGAGTATGGCGACCAGGCAGCATCTACTGATAAAAACCGGATTTACGGTGTGTGGGACAAGCGACTTGCCACAAGCGGATTCGATCTTGACAGCCCGACCAACGACTTACTGCAACAGAGCATTACCAGCGAAACCTCTATGTCTCTGGACACTGATGACGATAGTGTTGATGACACCATTGTGCAAGTCAGAAAATCTACCAGCAATTCGATTGACTGGAGTACCAATAGTGGCTGGTATATTGATCTGACTTATCCAACAGCGATGGGAGAGCAAGTGCTTACCAGCCCTGTGCTACGTGACGGCAAGCTATTTATCAGTACACATGCGCCATCAGGTGTTCAATGTGACCCCAGCGAACAGGGCTGGTTAATGGTCGTCAACCCGGCCGATGGCGCAATGCTCGATCAAACACCGTTCGATCTGGACGACGATGACAGCTTTAACGGTGAAACGCCTATTAGTGGCTTTAGTAACGGCAGCAATCCGTTTGCCGAATTAACCTTTTCCTCAGCCTCAACAGACGACGTGATACTGAATCAGGGAAGTAACGACCCCACGCTTACGTCACGTAAAGTCGATGCGTCCATCAACAATGGTATGGTGACATGGCGCGAGATAGAGCCTTGATGCGCAGTAATATCTTCGTTTGACTTGCAAGCCCAATAAGCCCTAGTAGTCCATTTCGTCTCGCTATGCCGCAGTAAGTGATCTGTAAAAATCCGTCAGTAAAGCGTTCACGCGTGTGCGTTGCTCAAGATGAGGAAGATGACCACACGAGTCCAGCCGGGCGGTTACGCCTGCAAACTGTTCAGCAAGTGACTGCGTCAATGGATTGATCTGATCCTGTTCGCCCACAATGCTGATGCAAGGCAGATCGAGCTTGTTCAACGCGTCAAGCGTAGATGCAGCCGACCCTTGCGCAGCAACCAGTCCATCGGTAATGGCTTGCAGTGCCTTGCGGGTACCAGCCTTGTCCAACTGTTGCAATACACCTACAGCCATGGGCTTACTGATCATCCGTGGGTCATGAACCAGCGTTCGCAATAAGCTGATAAGCTGCTGTGTGTCCTGTGCCGAGTAAAAAGCACGCATGAAGTGTGCATTCACCGAATTACTGATACCGGCCGGTGCCAGCAACGCCAGTGACTGAATCAAACCCGGGTGATTCAGCGCAATCTGTATCGCCAGACGCCCACCCAGACTGTGTCCGAGCAAGTGCCAATGCTGTATTGCTGTGTGTTGAAGCGCGTTGTGAATGCAGGCAGCCAGGAACGCAATGGAACCATCGCCAACAGGGCAGACTGACTTTCCGTGACCTGGCAGATCCAGTGTCCATACGCTGGCAACCTCAAACAGCGCTGGTGAGGTTGCAACCCACGATAAACGATCAGAACCATAGCCGTGAATCAGCAGAACGTTGGGGCCATGGCCACCAAGGTGGACAAGCTCGGGGAGTGGACTCATATCAGGCACAGCTTCTCAGTCAATACTTTCTATGACACCCAACACAGCACCCTCTTCCACGACCTCATCAGCTTCAACAACAATCATTTTTAATTTACCCGATACCGGCGCTTCGATTTCCAAAGCCACCTTGGGTGTGGTTAAAAGTAAAACCTGATCGCCTTCGCTGACATCATCACCGGATTTCACCAGCCACTCTTCGACCATGGCTTCAGTGATTTCATTGCCAAGATTGGGTACAACGATGGGTGTTTCCATGAATGCTTCTCTGAATGAGTGATTGAATTATAGCCGTAGCGCCGCACCGGCGGACCCGTCTGTCAGAAACTACAATCCACGTTTCGCCAAAGCCTGATCATCCCACTGGCGAACACTGCGCACAAGGCCTTTGGCTTCAGGAAAGAAGTCGCTTGTGATGATGTTAATGATGTCATTCGTCTGTGGAAAATAGGTAGTTTCCATCTCGGCACCTGGCACAATCCAGTTCGGTGCACCCAGTACTCGCGGCGGTGCTTTCAACGCAGCAAATCCAAAACGCGTCAGATTGCTGGCCAGTGTCATGGAGAAACTGCTGCGCTCGCACGCTTCAGAGACGATTATGATGTGACCGGTCTTTGCAAGTGATTCCAGGACACTGTCGTAGTCAAACGGCACAAGCGAACGTGCATCAATCACCTCGCAGCTGATACCGGCTTCCGCCTCGAGTTGTGCAGCAGCATCAAGTGCCGGAAACAATGACGGACCAATAGTGAGGATGGTGACGTGTTCACCGCGACGCTTGATCTGTGGCTGTCCCAGTTCAATGGTGTAATACGCTTCAGGAACGCCTTCGCCATGCCAACGTTCAGTCACGTCATACAATCGCTGGCTTTCAAAGAACACAACAGGATCGTCGCTGCATAGCGCACTGGCCATCAAACCTTTGGCATCATAGGGCGTGGCTGGGTATACCACCTTCAAGCCCGGTATGTGTGTAACCAGCGAGCTCCAGTCCTGCGAATGCTGGGCACCGTATTTACTGCCCACTGAACAGCGCAACACCACCGGCACTTTCAATACGCCACCGGACATTGATTGCCACTTGGCCATCTGGTTGAAGATCTCATCACCTGCCCGGCCAATGAAATCAGCGTACATGAGCTCCACCAGTGCGCGCCCACCCTCCAGCGCATAGCCAACGGCCGTGGCCACAATGGCAGCTTCCGAGATGGGTGAATTGAACAGACGATGGTGGGGCACGATGTCCGACAAACCGCGATACACACCGAACGCACCACCCCACTCCCGGCATTCTTCTCCGTAGGCAATGAGTTGTTCATCGTGCAGCATGTGATGCAGGATCGGTTCGAACAGTGCATCCCTTAATGTGATAGCACGCATAGATGAGATTTTTCCACCTTCATCATCGAGCCCTTTTCGTGATTTCTTGGCTTGCTGTCTGACACGCGCCGATGTAGAAGGGTCTATGGCTGTATCCAACAATACCTCAGGAGGCGTTGTTTTACCATGGCTGAACATTAGATCGCCGATCAAGGTGGGGGTGCCATGTATATCCACAGGGGGTGCCGTGTCTGAGTTGATACTCAACTCAGTGATACCACGAACAAGCTGCTTCACCCCTAGCTGCATGCTCTCGCGGGCACCGGCATCCAGTAGGCCAGCTTTCTCTAGCTCATCCGCATACCGAACAATGCAATCATGGCCCTGCCAGGCCTTGAGCTCCTCACGACTACGATAGGCGTTAGCGTCAGAGGTGGAGTGCCCGGAGTACCGGTAACATTCAATATCCAGAAGCGCAGGCCCTTCGCCACGCAGCAGACGTCTGCGTTGCCGATGAACAGCATCAGCCACAGCCAACGGATTGGTGCCATCAACGGTCTCTGCGTGCAGCGCATCAGCTCGAATGCCAGCGCCAATGCGTGACAACCTGTCCCAGCCCATGGTCTCACCAATGGTCTGCCCACCCATTGCATAAAAGTTATTGTTGAACAGGAACAACACGGGTAAGCCGCCAGATTGCTGCGTGTCCCACAAGGTGGAGTACTGCCCCATGGATGCAAAGTTCATGGCCTCCCAGACGGGACCGCAGCCGGTTGAACCATCGCCTGATATGGCAACACTGATACCGTGTCCGTGTAGCTTCTTATGCAGCGCAGAGCCTGTTGCAATACCCGCTGAGCCACCCACAATGGCGTTATTCGGATAAGTGCCAAACGGTGTAAAAAAGGCATGCATACTGCCACCCATGCCGCGATTGAAGCCTGTTGAGCACATGAAGATCTCCGACAGGAAACCGAACAACAGAAACTGTTCGGCCAGTCGCTTGTCTTGCCCACTCAACTGCCCACCCAGATGAGACTGCACGGTTCGCAGCGTTCGGCCGTCATCGTGTGCCTGCATGATGTCCCCAAGTGCATTGGCACCCAGCTGCCCTATCGCCGCCAGCCCCTTGGCAATAAACTCGCCATGGCTTCTGTGACTACCGAAGATATGGTCTTCTGCCTGCAGTGCCATCGCAATTCCTATCGCCGACGCTTCCTGCCCCACCGACAGATGTGCAGGACCTCGGTAGGTGTACTCAAGGTCAGCGTATTTTCCCGTGGAGCGAAAATCGTTCAGCATCGTTTCGAATTCACGCACGATCATCATGTGGCGCAAGGCCTCGCGCAGCGCAACGCTGCCTCGGTCAGCAAGTTCGCTGGCCATGTCCCGGTTGTAGGCATAGACCGGAATGTCGGCCTGAGGCAACGTTGCTGCCTGTGTAAAGCGATCAGGCAGGACGGGGATGGATTTTGGCATGGTGTCTTTGCTGAAGTGTTTGTTGATCTATCGTCAGACGGCAGGTGCTTCAATTCATAGCTAACGTGGATGGACAGGGGCCAGACTCGGTTATTCATCAAAAACTGTGGTCCGCCTTGCCCAAATCGTGGGGTGGTTTCCGGTGCAAGAGAAGCGACGGCATTGGCAGGGATGAGTCGAGCGTGCGCCGTAGTGTGCCAACTTTGCCTCAATTCGACAATCAGGATGCTCGGAATGAAAACGTACTTGCTGGAGACGATGCAACCGTGTAATGATGATGCGATGGCAAAGCGATGCTGACTCATCATCATAAAAAAATCGGGGCGCCTTGCATTTTGTCGAGCAACCAGTCCCCTAGGAGGCTGTCCGAGAATAACGATCGAGGCCGAAGGCGGCCCCGCGAGGGTG
>CAYGSW010000142.1:0-15167 GCA_964352535.1 uncultured Granulosicoccaceae bacterium
TTGTTCGACGTATGCCCAATACGCCTTCACAAACGCGCCTTGCAGGGCGGCGGCTAGTGAACTCTGAATCCTAATATTTCGGGTTGACGGACTACTAGTGTTGGCTGCAATTGCCGAAAAACAAAACGTTGTGTGAAAAGTGCGCTATTTTAGTGTCGTCAGTACCGAATTATAAAACCTGAAACCAGCCATGAGCCAATCAAGTCGTCTCGTGCACGTCATCAAACGGGAGCTGAAAGCGCGACAGATATCCTATCGAGATCTTGCAGCACGGCTGCAGCTGTCCGAGTCTGCAGTGAAGCAGATGTTTTCTGCGGGTAACTTCACATTGAAACGATTGGACGCCTTGTGCGACATACTGGGGCTGGAATTCGCCGAGCTGGCAAAGCTTGCCAGTGAAAACCGGACTGCACTTACTGGCCTGAGCGTGGAGCAGGAAGAGCGCCTTGTCAGTGATCCTGTGTTATTGCTGGTTGCCCATTGTGTGGTCAATGGCTGGGCCTTCGAGGATATTCTGGAGCGTTATCAAATCAGCGAAACACAGTGTATTCAAAAACTGGCGGAGCTTGACCGAATGCGTCTGGCGGAGCTGCTGCCGGGAAACCGGATTCGTGCCCTGGTGGGTATAAATTTTCACTGGCAGCCCAATGGGCCCATCGAGCAATTCTTTCGACGAGAGGTACAAGACCAGTTTTTTGACAGCGCTTTTGATTCTCCCGATGCGATTCGGCTGGTTAAAAGTGGTGATATCTCTGCGGCAACGTTTGCCCAACTGGTGAATCGCTTGCAATCGGCTGGTCAGTTGTTTGATGATCTGGCCCGAGAGGATCATGCTCATTCCA
Organism: uncultured Granulosicoccaceae bacterium; assembly: GCA_964352535.1. Lineage (GTDB taxonomy): Bacteria > Pseudomonadota > Gammaproteobacteria > Granulosicoccales > Granulosicoccaceae > Granulosicoccus. The sequence continues at coordinate 843 of CAYGSW010000142.1, forward strand.
GCAATCAACGTTATGCAGCAGCATGGTATTGGCAATCCGCCAATGGGAGTTCGGAGCGTTCAAGGTACTAGAGCGTCGTTCATAGAGCATGAATAGCCAAGGTGACACTGTCGCAGTCGGTTATCCATCACTTGCGACGGCAACGCGAGTCTGGTGGAACATCGGCATTCTGTCGTTTGGCGGTCCCGCCGCCCAGATTGCATTGATGCACAAAGAAATTGTTGAGGATCGGGCCTGGCTCTCGGAGTCTCAATTTCTAAACGCGCTGAGTTTTTGCATGCTGTTGCCAGGTCCAGAGGCAATGCAGTTGGCAACTTATGCGGGGTGGCGATTGCATGGCACGCTGGGCGGACTGATTGCAGGGCTTCTGTTTGTTATTCCGGGTGCTGTTGTGATCATGACACTGGCCGTTATCTACAGCATTTTCGGTGATGTGCCGCTTGTGGCTGCGCTGTTCTACGGGATCAAGGCTGCGGTTCTCGTAATCGTTATTGAGGCGTTGTTGCGCGTGTCCAGAAAAGCGCTTGCGCAGAAGCAACACTGGGTGATTGCCGCAGTGGCTTTTATCGGGATCTTTTTTTTCTCAATTCCCTTTCCACTGATTGTGTTGACTGCGGGGTTGGTTGGCTGGTTTTCGGGGAGCGCAATGAACGAACAACACGTGGTCGAGATGACACATGTGTCGGTTAGCAAATCTTTACGCACTGTTGTTATCTGGCTTGCGATCTGGTTGTGTCCATTGTTAGCGCTTGTCTTGTTGCGGGCACCTGAAATACTGGTTGATGTCGGCACGTTCTTTTCAACGCTGGCCGTTGTTACGTTCGGTGGTGCCTATGCTGTACTGGCATATATGGCGCAGGATGTGGTAGTTCAATTTGGCTGGTTGAACGCAGGCGAAATGGTTGACGCGCTGGGGTTGGCCGAAACTACGCCAGGACCGTTGATACTGGTTACTCAGTTCGTTGGCTTTCTGGCAGGATTCAAGGACGGTGGGCTAGCTCTGGGTTTGACAGCTGCAGTTGTTGCTCTTTGGGTCACGTTCGCACCTTGCTTTCTATGGATATTTGCAGGCGCGCCATACGTCGAATGGCTGTCAAACCAACCAAGACTGCGAGGCTCTCTCAGAGCGATCACGGCAGCCGTGGTCGGCGTCATTCTGAACCTGTCGATCTGGTTTGCCTTGCATGTGCTGTTCTCCACCGTAGATCACATGCAACTCGGACCTTTGACCCTCTGGAGGCCAGAACTTGCCTCAGTGGAATGGCTTGCCGTTGGCCTCTTTGCGCTAAGTGGCTTTCTAGCGTTCCGTCTGCACTGGGGCATCATCAAGGTTCTGCTTGTCGCCTCAGCGTTGGGTGCAGCGTTGAGGCTTGTGTATTGATGTGTTGGTTTATTGATGCAATGGCTGGTGTGAACGTCAACCCATACGATAACTTTCCAGCAATGACAAGTGGCCAACCAGCCATAGACCGCAGACTTCATGCATCAGACCACGGTACAGGTCAAACCAATAACTGAAGTTGAAGTCATCGTTACTGTCGCAACAGTCTGGATACGTGTGCTAATCGAGCTGCTGGCTTGGTTGCTTCCCAGAAATCGGCGCCGTTCAACGAATGGTAAGCCCAGGACCACTGCTCACGCCTGAATATTGAAACAACATCGCTTAGCCACTGATCACCTCCGCGGACGGTAAGACCGGCTGTAGTACTCGCGCTTGTATCCCACCCGCAGTCCGGGCATGCGGACGTTGAAAATTCACCAATAAACATTCGCCAATTCCCATGCGCCTGAGCGAAACGCTTAACCCCCGTCAAGCGCTTTTCAAGACTGCTTTTATTAAACGGCAAGCCTTCTCGCTCACTGACCTCATCACTTGGCCAGCGCCTATTGGCGATCCTGTCCTTGACAGAGCCGTCTCCTTTGGTAATGCGAATACCTTGATGGGTGTAATCCAGTGGCCAATAGAAATGCGTTGAATATAAAAGTCTGCCTGTGCCCTTCGCATTTCCATCAACACCCTTGTCACCCGGATCATAAAAACGCGGGTTAAGGGGTTGTCGCGTATCCTCCACAACGTCGTAGTAGCTTTGGTTGTGAAAATCCAGGATCAGTGTTCTGTCCGGATCAATGTTGCGGATGGTACGCACAAGGCGACGGTAAATCGCATTGAGGTTTGCACCCGCAGGAACATCGTACGGCTCGTTGATCAAGTCAAAGGCATAGATGGCATCGCCGTAACCTACCGACTGCCACGCTATCGTGCGCCATAGCTTCAACAAGGCGACTTGCGCAGGAGAATTGAGCCCATCCCAGAATTCGTCAGTTGCGCTCAATGATGTGAATTTGGCCGCTCCCGGCATGGCGTGTGGATCAATGATCGCTGCCAGGCCCAGCTGCCTGGCCTTGCTGGTGATCTTATGAAACGCAATCCAGGGTTTTTCATCAAATTGCGCAAGCTCAAGTGTGCGTTGGTTCATCAAGGGTATCTTGCTGAAACTCAACCGTACCAGTGTAGCTCCGGAGGCCTTGGCATCCTCAAGCGTTGTGCAGTTTTTTGTTTGGCCGCTCTCTTTGGCGATATAGCAATCGTACAACTCAGCTACATTGACGTTATAGCCACGCAATGGTTTTGCGTTGGCCGATTGAAACGAAAAAACAAGTGTAAGGATAACTGTTAGCAGGAGAGAAGCTGGGATGCGTTGCATGGCGATGTATCCAGTGTAAAATTGACTTGAGGAGAAAACTAGCGCATTTGTGCTGGAAGATCTTCTGAATAATCAGTAACCTGACCATTCTTTCATGTCAGGTTTTTAACGATGTGCTAATGGTTGGATGCACGGGCATATTGATGGAACCAGTAGATATCTGGAACTCAGACTGGCATCGTAGAGATTGTGTTGGCATTGTCGACAGAGTTGGTCTCAGACAGGTATTTACTGTCTTCTGGGTTCAGCGCGATGCTAAAAATAGCTGTGTTCGGCCCGGAGGAAAACTTCATCAGTTTGCACGCGTTTGCTCAATCGTGAACCAGATGTGGACTGCGGGCCATCACAGATAGCATGGTTGTGGCGAAAACACTAAACAGGCCTGGACAGAGAAAACCGTATGACTCGTGAGCTCTTTCGTGAAGACAGCTACCTGAAACAATGCACCGCGCAGATCGTGACAATGACGGAATCGGGTTTTGAGACAGACGAGAGTGTCTTCTATCCCCTCGGAGGTGGTCAGCCTGGAGATACCGGCCACGTCATGACGTCTGATGGCAAGCAACTGACCATAAACAACACGATCAAGGAACGTGAAACGGGTCGCCAGGTTCATTGTGTGGAAACAGTACAGGATTTGCAGGTAGGCGATACCGTCACACTGACGCTCGACTGGGCCCGTCGTCATCGCCTGATGCGGTTTCATAGTTGCTTGCACATGTTGTGCTCCCTGGTCGATGCACCCGTCACCAGTGGTTCCATTCAGGTAGATAGAGCACGACTGGACTTTGACTTGCCGAATCCGATAGACAAGGAGCCTATCACTCAGGCACTCAACGAATTGGTAATGCGGGATGTAGCAATGAGCACTCGCTGGATCAGTAACGCCGAGCTGGATGCACAACCAGAGCTTGTTCGTACCATGTCGGTGCAGCCACCACGAAATGCACAGGGTACGATTCGTCTGGTGGAGTTTGAAGGCGTTGATTTGCAACCTTGCGGTGGAACACATGTCGCATCAACGGCTGAAATCGGTCCAGTAAAGGTGCAGAAGGTCGAAAAAAAGGGCAAGCAGAATCGTCGGATAATCGTAGTGTTCGATGAGTAGGGTCTACATTCTGTCAGGTGTACGAATACCCAACAACGATAACCCCGTTTTAAGAGTATTTCCGCTGAGCCTTGCCAGCTGTAGCCGACTGTCACGACTTTCCGGGCTGGATGCTGTTAGAACAGGGCACTTGGCATAGAAGCGGTTAAATACTGTTGCAAGTTCAAACAAATACGTAGCCAGTTTATGAAACAACAGAGACTCACTGACCTCGGCGATCACACCGGCAAAAGCTGTCAGTGTTAACGCTAATTCGCGCTCTGCCTCGTGGTCAATCATGATGGTGTTGTCGGCGTTTACGGATTGATTATGCAATAGAGAATTAATGCGTGCGTTGGCATATTGCAGGTAAGGTCCCGTGTTACCTTCAACGGCAAGCATTTTTTCCAGGTCAAACACATAGTCGCGCAATCGGTCAGCGGACAGATCAGCATATTTTATAGCTCCAATGCCGACCGCCATGGCAACTTCTTCGCGTTCTGTAAGTGTCAAGTGTGGATTTTTCACAGCCACAATGCTGGCTGCTTTTTCTACAGCCTGATCGAGAAGTTCAACCAGCTTTACAGAATCTCCGGATCGACTGGCCAGCATTTTACCATTACTGCCCAGCACTGAGCCAAACATGATATGTTCGGCTCGGCAGGTATCGGTGAGCCAACCCGTTTTTCTGCCGGCGGCAAACAGCATTTCAAAATGTTGCTTCTGCGGAACGCCCACCACATACAAAAGACGTTTCGCACGTAGCGTCTGACAACGCTCGCGTAAAGCGGCAAGGTCGGTAGCCGCATACCCGAAACCACCATCTTTCTTACGAACGATGAGTGGCAGGGGGTCATCGTTGCGCGTCTTGAATCCATCTAAAAACAGGCAGTCCGCATCGTCGCTGCGCTCCAGTAATTGTTTCTCCTCCAGTTCATCAACCACCGACTGCAATTGATTGTTGTAAGCACTTTCTCCACGAAATTCAGAGCCGTCTAGCTTTACATCAATTTTCTTGTATACCTCCAGAAAGTAGCGTTGCGATTGCTCAATAAGCAGCTGCCACAATCGCAGGGTTTCTGAATCACCAGCTTGCAGAGCAACTACGCGGGTACGAGCTCTTTTCTTGAATTCTTCATCGTGGTCGAACTTGGCGCGTGCAGATTTGTAGAACGAACTCAAGTCCCCAAGTGATAGCTCTTGTGTGGATTGTGTTTCACCTGAATCAAGCAGGTGTTCGATAAGCATGCCAAAAGGGGTACCCCAGTCACCGATATGGTTGCGTCTTAGCACCGTGTGGCCCATCCATTCGAAAAGACGTACACAAGCATCACCGATAATGGTTGAGCGCAAATGACCAACGTGCATCTCTTTGGCCACATTGGGTGATGAGTAGTCCACCAGAATAGTAGTTACTGGAGTTTCAGAAACCCCTAGCCGAGAATCGTTTTGAAGTCTGCCCGTTTCGGTTGACAGAGACTCATTGGTTAGCATGATGTTCAAGAATCCGGGCCCTGCCACCTCGACCGATTTAACTGAGTCAGCTTGCTCAAGGTGCTCAGCTGCTTTTTTTGCCAATGCGAGAGGCTTCACATCAAAGCGCTTTGCCAGGCTCATGGCAACATTCGACTGGAAATCCGCGTGACGGCTACGCTGCAGTAGTGGGTCTATTTCGATGGCGGGCAAGGTTACATCATTTTCAGCCAAGGCCTCTGAGAACGCCTGGCACAGTGCATGGATGATCTTGTCAGTTAAAGAAGTCATGTATTGATCGGCTGAGCAGGCAGGTTGAGAAAAAAGGGGGGACAGATTCCAGCCCCAGAGGAGTCGTGATGGAATCGTGTTGTTACCATACCGCGATTGCCAAATAGTTGTAAATGCTCACACCACAGTATGAGATCAAGTTCATTGTTAAGGCTGATTCATTCTTGCTCTAACAAGGAAACACAATGAGAATAGTCAATCGCACAGGGCAATCCCATGAGCACAAGTACATCAATGGTAACTGCAGCTGAGAGGAGTAATTTTCTCGCGCGTTGGTATGACCGCGAACCCTTGTTGGCGCGCTTCACGCTCGCAGTGTTGATGTCGAGTCCGCTGTTGTTTCTCGCTGCTCAGATTGATGAGCGTACGTTGGATGGTGTGAATATCTGGACCAAGTCAATCAAGTTTCATGTAGCGATTGACCTGTACTTTGGCACCCTTGTATGTTCCACTACACTAAGTATTGACAGGGACAAGTACTACGAGCAAGCCAATTATTGTGTTCGTGCTGTCTACTTGTGCCGTTGCCGAAAATATCGCTGGCACACATCGTCCGTTATTGGTCAGCAGAGTGCAGGGTATATCGCGGACCCAGCCATCTCTCTTGAGTTGTGGCAAGCACTCTGACACAGCTTTTCGTGATGCACGATCGGTAAAACAGTATCCGTGCTGCCCGACGAACCCGCCCGACGTATAGCCGAGTACTTCCACACACTTATCGCTGACATTGACAACGAAGCCGCGCCTGTCCAGCTCACACATCATGACAGGTGCGTGCTTGAACAGTGATTGGAATCTTGCACTGCTGTCGCGTGCTTCCTGCTCCGCGCTGCGTCGTTCAGTGACATCAAGGCCGATAGACTGGACTTCCATGAGCGCACCATTGGAGTCGAAGAATGCCTTGTCAGACCAATGCTGCCAGTACACATCCCCATCGATGACGACTTTCCGATCGTACGATGCCACTGGAGATTCAGGGCTAAGAGTCGCTATCTTTTCTCGGAAAATATCGCGCTCTTGTACCGGGGTAATATCAAGCAAAGACACACCTTCAAGCATCGCAGATGATTGGTTAACGTACGCTGTGTAGGATTTGTTGGCAAACGTAATCGTGAAGTCGGGAAGAAATCGGCAGATGTATTCTGACTGATCCTCCACCACATCCCTATAGCGCGCATGCGAGACGATCAATTCACGTTGACGGGAGTATGCTGTCATCGCCATTTCCAGTACGTTGGAAAATGGTCGAATTTCCATGTGTCCATGGATCAACCAGTCCATGGCACCTGCTCGAATACCTTGCAATGCTGACTCTCCAAACGATGAAGCAGCCAGAAGGATAGTGGGGACACGCGTAAACAGGGTGTCACTGAGAAGCTCTGGATCGACATCTAGACTGACCAAACCACCCAGATCGAGCATTACGACATCGATTGTGTCAATTGGATAGTCGTACTCTTCACCCTGCCAGTGAAAGATTTGCAGAGTGATCGGTCTTGATGCAGTCCTCGCAAGTGCGTTTATGTGATTGGTATTGTAATCGGCAGTGCAAATCAGTAATGCACGAATTGGCGTCTTGTCATTCATCTCCGCGAGCTCCTTTCGGATAGAGGTGTTGCGCGCCACCATGGAGCATTGATTCACTGCCGAGTCCCGACAATTGATGCTGCACTGTGCTTAAGTGATTGCTGGATACGGCAGCACGTCAGATGTTGCCGTATCCAGAAGTTGTTGTATCAGATGTCGATGACAAGATTCAGACTGGTTACGCTGTCGCTGTTCGAATCAAGAGGGCTGTCCCCGGAAGACAGATCACTATTACTTCTCGTGAAGTGAGCAACCTTAAGCGCAAGTTTCTCTGACAATTTAAATGCAACCCCCAAGCCGAGTTCGATAAAGGTGTTGTCGCTGCCAAAATCACTGCGCAAATCTGCATTGAACGTGACATTTTCATTGGGACGGTTGAGGAAGTTCAGACCCAGATAACCGATCCCTCCGTCAACATCTCCGCCGCTGACCAGATCGGTAGTCTTGTTTCCAAAACCGATTTCTCCACTTAAATACCCGGACTCATTACCGTAGAACTTGTAACCAACGCCGATGATCTGACGGGTCGCCGAGTCGATATTTCCGGGTTTGTCCTGTTCCCAATCCAGAATGCCAAAGAAATACGTTTTTGGGTTGTAGAAAAATTTGGGTTGATAACCCAGTGCCAGTCTATCGGAGTTATCGCCCTTGACTATGATTCGGCGAGGCTGTTCGCCCGGAGCGAGTTCTTCGGCAGTTTGCGTCGGGTCGTCAATGACGATAGAGGAGGTACCTTTGAAAATCGAACCAAACACCAGATGCTCCCATCGGTTAACCGTTTTACCCAATCGGATGGCACCGTTGATATTGCTTGCTTCGGCATTACCTGTTGAGCTTGTGGCACCCAGAGTGGCTGTGCCACTCCAGCCATCGAATGCGCTGTCAAGCATGGATTTTTCATTTTCCTGTGCCACGGAAAACGAAGAATGAAACAAGGCACTGATTACAAGCGTTACAGCGAAACACCTCTTTTTCGAACGTTCGCAGAGCATGATTTGGGGATTCCTGTTTTAAAAGAGCTTCTATGGTATTGCATTTATCCGTCGTAACACTTCACGTAACAATGTTTCACAGTGATCCTCTATGCTGAGCAGTCCGCACTCTTGTCACGCGGACATTATCTTGTAAATTCCGCAGGCTTCATCTATTTTGAACCATCGCCACGACTTGACGCCGCGTGCGGGCTGCCCCCATGCTACGGTCGCAGCCCGTCAGTCGAGGTAGTCGGGCAGCGAAACACGGCTGCAATACGTATCAGAACCCATCAGTCCGCGAACCTGTAAAGAGACGTTACTGTGATTAGAGAACATCAATGAGTCTGCCAATAGCTGAGTTGGGAGCAGCGTTTGCCCAGCAGGCCTACATTGCAGACGATAATCTGGTCGCAGCATTGCATCTGGCTCACGTGCTTGGTAAGCCCCTGCTTATTGAGGGTGAGGCTGGTGTAGGTAAAACCGAAGTGGCGAAGTGTCTTGCGCATATCGATGATGCAGAGCTTATTCGCTTGCAGTGTTATGAAGGGCTGGATGCACAGCATGCGCTTTACGACTGGGATTATCAGAGGCAACTACTGGCTATACAGATGGCTGCCAGTGCAGATCCTGAATCCTTGAAAAAAACCTTGTACAGTGACGACTTTCTGATTGAACGACCGCTGCTAAAGGCTATTGCCAGCAAGCGTCCTGTGGTGCTGCTGATTGATGAGATTGATCGTGCGGACGAGGAATTTGAAGCACTGTTGCTCGAAGTGCTCTCTGATTTTCAGATCAGCATTCCAGAGTTGGGCACCTATACAGCGCGCACTCGGCCACGTGTCATATTGACCTCCAACGGCGTTCGGGAGCTCAGTGACGCGCTCAGGCGTCGTTGTCTGTATCACTATCTGGACTACCCTGACGCGGAGCGCGAACGTTCCATCGTCAAAGCCCGCCTGCCTGACATTGACCACCACCTCAATCAGCAGTTAGTGAGTGTGGTGCAGAAGCTGCGTGGTGCTTCCATGCGCAAAGCGCCAGGCATTGCGGAAACGCTTGATTGGGCAGCGTCTCTTATGCAGCTGGAGGTCAACGATCTACTGACATCAGTGGATCAGGTGCATCACTCGTTGGCAAGCCTGATAAAAACGCGTGAAGATCTGGCACATATTCAAGCTGACGAAGAAGCGTTTGCCCAGTTGTTGGGTAAGGCCGTCAGTGATTAATCAGGTGTTGCCGTGATAGCACTTGACCAACGCTTGCATGACTTTGCCGAGTTCTTGCGGGCAAACGATATGCCCGTTGATCCTGGCACACTCATGCAGTTTCAAACACTGGCGGCCATGGGCTATGCTCAGTCACGCAAGCGTTTCCTGGCCAGCACGCGCAGTTGTACCTGCAGCAACCCTTCCGACTGGAAGCGCTTTGATGCCTTGTTCGATGTGTTCTGGCAAGCAGACGGGGAACCACTGCCAGCGGGAAGTAACAATCATGACGGGGTGAATGATCAGTCGTTGACTATGGCGGGTCAGCAAAAGCTTCTGGGTATGGCAGGTACATCCGAAAAGCAGCGTCAGGAGGAGGAGTTTTTCGGGGCTGGTGATTTCAAGGCATTGTCACTGGCGGATTTCAGATTTGTCTTCGATCAAAGACAAATGCGTGAAATCGAGCTACTTGTCGAGCGGTTGGCCCGCCGCGCGCGCAAGCGATTTTCACGTCGTGAATACAGTAGCCGGCGAGGGCATGCCATTGATGTGAGGCGTTCCATTCGTCAATCGTTGCGCTATTGCGGTCAACCTGTTGATTTACGGTTCAAGCGAAAGAGGCAGCGGTTGCATCGTTTCGTCTTGTTGCTGGATATCAGTCAATCCATGGATGTTTACGCGCGATTGTTTTTGCGATTTTCGCGTATTCTCATGACCGTGTTCGAGCGCTCTGATGCCTTTGTGTTCAATACTGAACTTAACGAGCTTGCCAAAGGCTATTCGCGTTTGCGGGAAGAGGACTTCGAACGTGTGCTCAATGCACACGGCAAAGGTTGGCTGGGCGGTACACGTATTGCGCAGTCGCTTGACGCGTTTAATGATCTACACCTGAGCCGTCGCGTCGACAGCCGAACGGTGGTTGTGGTTTTCAGTGACGGATGCGATACCGACCCACCAGAGCGCCTCGCAGAATCGGTAGCCACGCTTCAACGCCGGGCAGGGAAACTTATCTGGGTGAATCCGCTGTTAGGACGCTTTGAGCCTGGTGAAGCAGATCCATATATGGACCCGGTTGTGCCTTTTGTTGATTGTTACTGCAGCGCACATAATCTTGAGAGTCTGATTGCGCTCGAGCAGATAATGCTAGCGCGGTAGTCCACTAATCCGGGCTAGGCGTGGCGTACGCCCCCGAAAGCGGCCCGGAAGTTCCATGACATGCACCCGGTTGCGCCTCCATGCCTTCTTTACTTTTCGAATTGACAACGGCATAGTTGGTGTTCAGCTTTCCAGCAATATACTTGTGATGGATCGTTGTAAATCGATGTTGGATTTTGCAATGTGCATCAGATAGGTGCATCAGACAAGAAAAACGGCAAAGGAGACTTACCCATGGCGAAAGCCATTCATTCAATGATTCGAGTGCTCGATGAAGAGCGTTCGCTGAATTTCTATCAGCAGGCGTTTGATCTGAACGTGGCTGACCGGCTGGATTTTGATACTTTTACGCTGGTCTATCTCAGTAACAGTGAAAGTACCTTTGAGCTTGAGCTGACCATCAATAAAGATCAGAAAGAGGCCTATGACCTGGGCAATGGATACGGACATCTGGCGGTGTCGGTCGTTGATCTTGATGCGGAGCACGGCAAGATCAAGGATTTGGGATTTGAGCCACGCGATATCGTTGAATTCGAGCGTGAAGGTACGCTGATCGCACGGTTCTTTTTCGTTAATGACCCTGATGGCTATGCCATCGAAGTCCTGCAACGTCACGGCCGTTTTCTTTAGATTATTCGATCAATGAGTCGCATCGACCAACGCCTCGCACGAAAAATCCTGTTTTGCACGATTAGTCGTCCGATCGAGCGCTGTGATACAGAAAACAACAACATAAAAATGAAGGTGGAATATCCATGAGTACAGAAAAAGACACAGAATTCCCCATGGACTTTGTCCGAAGTTCATCAGCATCACCACTGATGAAAATGAGTCGTCGGCAGCTTCTCAAGCGTGGAGCTGCCGTGGGCAGCAGCTTTCTGGTGGGTGGTGGTTTTGTTGCTGCCACGACCGCCAGTTGGGCGGTAGAGGTGAAGGGTCTGGAGCCTCAGACCATGGCTGCGCTGGTACAGATGGCGCGCGATATTTATCCACATGACCGTTTTGGCGATGAGCTGTATGTGGCGGCTGTCAAAGGCCATGATGAAAAAGCGGCTGAAGATCCTGCCTTCAAGGCGTTTCTGGAAGAGGGTGTAGCCGCACTGAATTCTCTGGCAAAAGTGCGAGGACATACGGACTATCTGCACACTGGCTGGGAGTCTGATCGGGTCGGTATCCTCAAGACAATGGAGAGCAGTGAGTTTTTCCAGACTATCAGAGGTGGCTTGGTTGTCGGGCTTTATAACCAGGAGGCAGTATGGGCGTTGCTCGGGTATGAGGGGGCCTCCTACGAACAGGGCGGCTACATCGATCGCGGTTTCGACGATATCAACTGGGTCTGATTGCAACCGACTCCAAAGCTACGAGGATAAAAGATATGACAGCTCCATTTGATGTTTCAGACGATAGCGTCGTGGTAATCATCGGCACAGGCGCCGGTGGTGGCACATTAGCCAATGAGCTTGCCCAGAAAGGTGTAAGCGTTGTTGCGCTTGAAGCCGGTGGTCGGCATCTGCCACAAGACTACTTGAATAATGAATGGGCCAGTTTCAGCCAGTTGGCCTGGACGGATATGCGAACAACTTCGGGAAGTTGGCGAGTGGCAAAGGACTTTGCAAATTTACCTGCATGGATCGTCAAGGCGGTAGGCGGCTCCACAGTCCATTGGGCAGGGGCATCGCTCAGGTTGCAGGATCATGAATTTCGTGCCAAAACGCACTATGGCGATGTGGAAGGTGCCAACCTGCTGGACTGGCCGGTGACGCTAGCGGAGCTTGAGCCTTACTACGAGAAGGCAGAAGACAAGATGGGTGTGACGCGCACTAACGGTATCGAAGGGTTGCCTGGCAACAATAACTTCAAGGTACTCAAAGCGGGTGCTGACAAGATGGGATATGAGAACTGCCACAGTGGCAGAATGGCCATCAACTCAGTAGAACGCGACGGGCGTCCTGCCTGTCGACAGCTTGGGTTCTGCTTTCAGGGTTGCAAGATGGGGGCGAAGTGGTCAACGGCCTACACTGAAATCCCCAAAGGCGAGCTCACGGGTAATCTGGAAGTGCGTGAAAATGCGCATGTATTGAAGATCAATCACGACGACACCGGTAAGGTCACGGGCGTGGTTTATCAGGATCTTGAAGGCAATCAGATTGAGCAGAAAGCGCGTGTTGTCTGTGTTGCGGGTAACTCCATCGAAAGTCCGCGCATCCTGTTGAACTCAGCCTCTTCCATGTTCGAAGACGGACTTGCCAATAGCTCAGGGCAGGTGGGCAAGAACTATATGCGTCACATGACAGGTTCAGTGTATGCCGCTTTCGACAAGCCTGTGAACATGTACCGCGGCACCACCATGGCCGGCATCATCACCGATGAATCCAGGCATGATCCGTCGCGCGGATTTGTCGGCGGTTATGAGATGGAGACGTTAGGGCTTGGTGTACCTTTCATGGCAGCGTTTCTGAATCCGGGTGGCTGGGGGCGTGAGTTTACGGCGGCCATGGACATGTATGAAAACATGGCAGGCATGTGGCTTGTCGGTGAAGATATGCCGCAGGAGTCCAACGGCATTACACTATCTGACGCTAAGGACCAGTTTGGAATGCCTGTAGCCAACGTACATTTCGATGATCATCCCAATGATGTTGCCATGCGCAATCACGCGTACCAGCAAGGCATGGCATTGTACGATTCTGTAGGGGCTACTCAAACCTATCCCACGCCGCCTTATCCTTCTACTCATAATCTGGGCACGTTGCGAATGAGTGCGAATGCCAGCGATGGTGTTGTCAACGGATTTGGTCAATCTCACGATATTGCAAACCTCTTTGTTTCTGATGGGAGTCAGTTCACCACGGGTGGTGCTGAGAACCCGACGCTAACCATCGTGAGTCTTGCTATCCGCCAGGCAGATTACATAGCGCAGCAAATGACAGAGAAGAATATTTGACCCATCCGTTCGAAGAACCGGCAGATGCCAATGAGCGCCGTAGTGCACCCGTGGTGGTGTGCTACGACGTCGACTCGGTTCCGGTTAGATCGCACGGCGATATACTAGCCTGGCGTCATGGTCTGGAAGTTGTAGATACCATTGTTGCCGCGCCTCGTGAGGCTGCCTGCTTTGAAGTTCCAGCGGGTTGTGGTTTTAGAATTTGCAGTGTCGATGGGCCTCAGGTGGGGGATCTGAATCTGTGGAACCGGCATGATATGTCTGAACGCTTTTTCAGTGGGAAGACGCGACAGCTCCATGCCACGCATGTGACAAGAGGAGACAGGCTGTGGAGCAATTTGCCAGCGCTGCGCGCCATGGCAACCATCACCTGCGATACGCTGGAGTGGTATGGATGGGACGACGATGGGGGAGGTGTGCACGATGTCATCGGCACACGTTGTGATCCATACACCAATCGGTTATTGAAGGATGTCGACTATCACCACTGTTGTCATTCAAACCTTACGCGTGCGGTGGCTGATCACCTGTCGCGGCCGCTAGCTGAGGTTGAGCCGTTGATTCACGATGTACTCAATGTGTTCATGTGCACAGGATTTACTAAAAACACGTATCAGTACTTCATGAAAGCCAGCCCGGTACGTCCCGGAGACTATATAGAATTCATGGCCGAAATAGACTTGTTGGGCGCGCTGTCGAGTTGTCCAGGTGGTGACTGTGGCAGCTCGCATTCGGATGATGAAACGCCATGCTATCCGCTAAGGATTGATATTGTTAAACCCTCTGATGATTATCTGGAAGGATTCATAGCAGAGTCTGTAAATGCTTATGATGGTACGCATGGCCGATAGCTAGTAGTCCGTCAACCCGAAATATTAGGATTCAGCGGGCCTGTCTGTGTTCG
>CAYGSW010000143.1:0-15051 GCA_964352535.1 uncultured Granulosicoccaceae bacterium
GATCTACACGTCAGATACTTGCAACTCAGCTTGACCTTGAAAAAGTCAATCAGGAACAAACTGTCTTCCGCTTCAAGCTTGATGACAAATCCGAGCTGATCAAAGGCAGTGTCCACGATCTTCCCAAACCCATCCGGGGAGGTGCGTAATGCTGACTGGAATGCAGTGGTATGTTGTTGTGGCCTGTCTGGCAGGGCTGCTGGCTTTTTTTGCGATCCAGGCGCCAAGAAAGTGGTCAGTGAAGTGCGCAGCGTTAGTCTGTACCGCACTTTTTCTTCCACTCAGTTACTTTGCCACAAATGACTTGTTAAGTCGTCCGAAGCCGTTACAGGTAGAGGTAGCAAAAGATCATTTGAAGGACTCAATCGTAACCGCATCGATGATGCGTGAGAACGAAGCGATCTACCTGTGGTTAAAGCTGCCAGGTGTTGTTGAACCTCGCTCTTTTCAGTTGCCATGGAACGAACAGATGGCAATCGAGCTGCATCAGGCCGAGCGCGATGCAGAAGCTGAAGGTACAGAGGTGCAGATGCAACTGCCTGAGGGTGACAGTATTGGTGAAGAAGAGCCAACCTTTCGTGCTACCAAATACGTTCCACCACCACCGAAAGAGACGTAATTGTTTAATAATTCCCAGACGCTTGAGTAGCAAAAACCTGAAGCAACAAAATAAACCCGCTTTGGAATATGGCTCTCTTCTTCGTATGTTCCCACAGTTGATCAACCCCTAATCCCTGCCTCAGTCCAGTCCCAGCGGCAAAGAATTTCAAATTGTGTATCGATCAGCATTGAGCAGGCACTGCTGCTGAGCTGAGCGCTAAGCACGAGGTCTCTTTAGGCGACGGTTCAAAGTCACACGGCTGAATGGTTTTGCCCTAATAGCTGTCTAGCAACACTGTGGTCTGCGTACGGCAGCTACTCACACCCCTGATGCAAACAATTTTGCATCAGGGGTATGCATTTATAGCAGCAGACAAACTTTGTCAGATTACCTTACCTTTTGGTTTCATATCAGGAGTAAGGCATCATGGCAGGCCAACAACGACCTCAACTTCAACAACGAATTCCGGGCGCGTGAACCCGGAAACAATCATCAATGTTGAGGCAGGTAGATGACTGACATCTGCCAGCCAGGAATCGCGCGCTTTCATATACCCTGCCATGTGATCACGTGCGGAGACAAACGCGTTTATCTTGACAACATGCTCATTGGTCGTACCTGCTTCAGACAAAATTGCGTCAATGTTGGCAAAGCACAGTGCCGCCTGAGCCTCTGCGCCATCAGGGACTGTGCCATCGATATCAAGGCCAAGTTGCCCCGAAGTGAAAACAATGCCAGCGAAACCGCTACAGCATACGCCATGCGCGTATCGGGCAAATGGAGGTGCAATAGTCTGTGGGATCAGGCTTTTGAGCATAAATTACATCTCCATGACTTGAGTGGCTTTTAAGCAGGGTTTGATAGAGGATAGCGTGCTTCAATGGCCCAGTCATTTTTTAGTGAAACAGAAAATAGAATTAAAGCTGAAAGTCATTGCAGTTGTTCAATCGAGGTTTTTGATCCAGCGTTGCACGGGTTTTCTTCAATAGAACCAAATCCACTGTGATATCAGCCCCAGCACAGCATTGACCACCAAAATACTCACCTCCAGGGAGATAGCAATGAGACGATACACGATAGTTGCGCTAACATTTTTACTCGGGTCAGCAAACGGTGCAAAGGCTGAGCTGTCCGAAGTAGTGTTTGGCAGCAACTGGCAAGCACAAGCTGAACACGGAGGCTTTTATCAATCAGTTGTGGACGGAACCTACGAGCAGTGCGGGCTGAATGTTTCAATATTGCCAGGTGGGCCACAAGTAAATAATCGTGCATTAATGCTTGCCGGTAAAATTGATTACCACATGGGCAGTGATATGCTGCAGGCCTTTAACGCTGTAAAAGAGGGTGTGCCGATCGTTTCGGTGGCTGCAATATTTCAGAAAGTACCTCAGGTAATCATCTCCCACCCGGGCAAGGCTGAAACATTTTCTGATCTTAAGGATCTCAAACTACTCATTGGCGACAACGGATTCCAGGCATTCTATCAATGGATGATAGCCGAGCACGGCTTTAGCGCTGAAAATCGATTGCCGTACACATTTAATCCTGCACCTTTTCTTGCGGATGACAATATCGGTATGCAAGGCTATCTGTCTTCAGAACCATATCTGGTCGAAAAAGAAGGTGGATTCACACCCGATGTTTTTCTGATCGCGGACGCTGGCTATTCAACGTATGCGACGACGATTGAAACCATGGCGTCGACTATTGCAGATAAACCAGAGGAGGTTACCTGTTTTGTTGAGAGCTCTATTAAAGGTTGGTACAACTATCTCTACGGAGACAATTCGGCAGCCAACGAGTTGATCATGAAAGACAACCCGGAAATGACCACTGACAAGATTACGTACGCTATATCAAAACTCAAATCAGAAGGCATCGTTATCTCTGGAGAAGCAGAGACTCAGGGCATTGGAGTTATCAGTGATGAAAAGGTAAAAGATTTTTATGACAAGATGGTTGCGTCTGGTGTCATTGATAATGATGTGGATTACAAGAGCGCATATACCACTGAATTTGTAGGCAATGGTGTGGGCATGGAGTTGATGAACTAGTTGGCTAACCCACACATCAGAATTTTTATAGAAGTAGTGAAATTCATCAATAAATCAGCATTTTTGTATTGCATGAACCTGTCAGCCTGATGCCCATAGTCACAAGGGATATGTCGAATCATGCGTGATGAGCCCATTACGTTGGGCAGTAACGGAACACTGCTGTCTTTGACGCATGTCGGTAAGTGCTTTAACGACAGCGTGGTTGCTCTGAGAGATATGAATCTGTCCGTCAATCAAGGAGATTTCATATCATTGCTCGGACCATCCGGTTGTGGAAAGTCCACGGCATTGAGGCTGATAGCAGGTCTGATTCGTCCCACGTCCGGCGCGATAACGTGGGCTGGTGGCCAGAGCGATGGCGATCTTGGTGTGGTTTTTCAAGAGCCCACTCTGATGCCGTGGTCGAGAGTAGAAGACAACGTCTGGCTGCCACTTCGGCTGCGTGGTATCTCCTACAAAGAGTGCGTCAATGATGTGATGCACGCTCTGGAACTGGTTGGCCTTGATCAGTTTCGAGACGCCTATCCTCGAGAGCTCTCCGGGGGGATGAAAATGCGGGTATCAATTGCCCGGGCTATGGTAACAAAACCGAGGCTGATTCTGATGGATGAGCCGTTTGCAGCGCTTGACGAAATCACACGGCAGAAAATGAACAGTGACCTTCTGTCACTGAGAGATGCTATCGGTTGCACGGTTATATTTGTTACTCACTCGGTTTTCGAATCGGTTTTTTTGTCAGATCGAATTATTGTCATGGCCTCCAGACCCGGTCGGGTGGTACGCGAGGTAGCTATCGACATCAATGAAAAACGGATCAATGATTTCAGAACTTCCATAGAGTTTTCTGCATACGCAAAGGAGGCTTCAGATGCACTACAACACGCGATGTCATCGACAGCATGACTGAACTATTGACACTGGAGCAACAAGCCCAGCAGGTTGACGTCGAGGAACAGTCGGCTCAGAGAAAGCGAAGACTTTACAAGGTTGCTCGATGGACGCTGCCATCGCTTGTGCTGGTGCTTGCGCTTGGCGCATGGCAAGCCTACTGCTCCATAGCCGAAGTGCCTCACTACATCCTGCCTTCCCCTGCATTGGTCGGTAAGACGCTGTTCACTGATTGGAATGTGTTATGGCCTGCCATGTTAGTGACAGGACGGTTGACGTCTCTTGCCTTATTCATGGCTGTCATTGGAGGCCTTACGATAGCGATCGCTTTCACACAGTCAAAATGGATCGAGATGTCTTTGTTTCCTTATGCTGTCATATTACAGGTAACACCCGTTGTCGCTATAGCCCCATTGCTACAGATATATATGGACAGCGCATTTTCGGCGGCCCTGCTTTGTGCATGGATCGTGGCGTTTTTCCCTATTCTGTCCAACACCACGATCGGCCTCAAATCAGCAGATCATAATCTGCAAGACCTGTTTGCAATTTATGGCGCCTCTGGTTGGCAGCGGCTTCGACTCCTTGCAGCCCCTTCAGCGTTGCCTTACTTTCTCAGTGGATTGAAGATTGCCGGTGGACTGGCGCTCATTGGCGCGGTAGTGGCTGAATTTGTCATTGGTCGGGCAGGCACCGGGCTAGGTCTTGCATCAACGTTGCTAGAGGCATCGTATCGTTTTAATTTCGGCCGTCTGTATGCAGCATTGGTGCTTATCTCACTCATGGGTGTGGCGATATTCGGCCTGATGAGCCTGATCAGTTTTCTGATGCTTCACCGCTGGCATGAGAGTGCATTGGAGCGTGAGTCCTGATGGACTTCAGATCGTTACCATCCGGGCCCTTTACGTTACGAAACGTCAGCGTTCCTGCCAGTTTTTATGAAGGGCGGGGATCACTCATACGGACCGATATCGGTATCGATGCAGGAGCCATTACAGAGCCTGTTGGCCGTGACGTCGACATGGCAGGCGCATTGGTGTTGCCAGCCTTTGTCGATATGCATACCCATTTGGATAAAGGACATATCCTACCGCGAGCCTCCAATCCCGACGGCTCCTTTGCGGGCGCTTTGAACACCGTTCACTCGGATCACGCTAACTGGAGCGCGGAGGATGTACATCGACGGGCTACATTTTCACTTCGTTGTGCCTATGCGCACGGTACGCGAGCTATTCGCACTCATCTTGACAGTGTGCCACCACAGGATCAGATCTCCTGGCCGGTGTTTGCACGCCTTCGCGAAGAGTGGGCCGGAAAGATCGACTTGCAGGGTGTCTGTCTGGTAGGTTGCGACACCATTGATCCACACGGTAGATTCCTCGAAACAGCGAATCTGGTACAGGAGCATCACGGTATTCTGGGTCTGGTGACCTATCCGATGGAGGGTCTTGATGTGTTGCTCAGAAGCTTTTTCACTATCGCGGCTGAACGTCACCTTGATGTTGATCTACACGTTGATGAAACACTGGATCCAACAGTAGAAACTCTGCGTGCAGTGTGCAGTGCTGTTATTGACACAGGCTTCAGCGCATCAGTGACCGTGGGTCATATTTGTTCGTTGTCTGCTCAATCGCAAGCACGTGGCATGGATACACTGGATCTTGTTGCAAGGGCTGGCTTGCACGTGGTGAGCTTACCGATGTGCAACTTGTATCTACAGGACCGACATGCTGCCCGAACGCCGCGCATGCGCGGTGTGACACTCGTGCACGAAATGAAACAACGGTCAATCCCTGTGAGTTTTGCCTCTGATAACACACGCGACCCGTTTTATGCGTATGGTGATCTGGATATGCTGGAGGTGATGCGTGAAGCCACCCGTATTGCACATCTGGATCACTCTGATCCTGACTGGATAAAAGCGTTCGCATCTATACCTGCAACAACATGCGGCTTTGCACCCGCAACATTGTCGATAGGCGCTCCAGCTGATCTTGTTGTCTGTCGTGCGCGCAACTGGACTGAACTGTTGGCACGCCCACAAGCCGATCGGATAGTCGTACGCAACGGAACGGCTATAGACAGAACGTTGCCGGATTATTCAGAGCTTGATGATCTTTTCTAAAGGAATTCCATGAACCCCAACGTCGACACCGCCAAAGCGGCACTGGCTCATCTTGATGTCGTTGAGACACCGAAATTGATTCGAGTGTTTTCTCGAGACTGTTTCTGGTATTCACCCGTCTTGAAATCGCGTATGGATGACTTCGAGGCCGACTTTGTGGTTTGCCCTCGTAACGAGGCTGAGGTCATTGAAGTACTACGCACTTGCTATGCGCACGATGTGCCAGTAACAACTCGTGGTGCCGGCACGGGAAACTACGGTCAGGCAGTACCCATGAAAGGCGGTTGTGTATTGCTGATGCGACATATGAACAGCGTTAAAAGTGCTTATCCTGGTCGTGTTGTTGTTGAGCCGGGATGTGTAATCAAGGATCTCGATGCGCACTGCAAGGATCATTCTGACCAGGAAGTGAGGATGTTTTCAAGCACTTGGGCCACAGCTACTATTGGTGGTTTTATCGCAGGCGGCTCAGGTGGTGTTGGCTCAGTTACATGGGGTTCTCTAAGAGATCCAGGCAATATTCTGAGGCTGCGTGTGGTTACGATGGAAGAGGAGCCACGTGTTCTGGAGTTTACCGGAGACGATCTTTCGCGTGTTTCACACGCTTACGGAACAAACGGAATCATTACCGAGTTGGAGTTACCGCTAGCGCCTGCGTATGACTGGATCGATGTCATTCTGACGTCTGATAATTTTACAGAGGCCGCTCGATTCTCTGACGAACTGGCCAATTGCGATGGCATTCTGATCAAATTGGCCAGTGTCTACGAGGCTCCGACAGCTCACGCTTATTTCAATCGTCTTAAACCGTACGTTAATAGCGGTGATCATCTTGTCGGTTTGATGATTGCGCCGCATAGCATGGATGGATTTCTAAGCTTTCTTGCACAACGACCATCTTTGAAGTTACTGTATCGTTCAGACGATTGCGATTGGAACGAAAAGCCCGGCCGTGTTTTTGAGTACGGTTGGAATCACACAACTTTGCGAGCAATCAAGGTGGATCCAAGTATAACCTATCTGCAGGTACGCTATGGCTACCCTGATCACATGGATCTGGTTGAGACGATGCGCAGGATGTTTCCGGACGAGGTTATCCAGCATCTTGAAGTTATTCGTATGGAAGGTAAGGTTGCGTTTGCAGGGTTGTCTCTGGTTAAGTTCACTACCGAGGAGCGACTGGATGAGATCGTGGCCATGCATGAGGCTGCTGGTGCACTTATTTTTAATCCGCATCGGTATACGCTCGAAGAAGGTGGCAGGCAGCATGCCGACCAAACTCAACTGCTCTTCAAACAGGAGGCTGACCCCAAGGGGCTGCTTAATCCTGGAAAAATGATTGCTTTTGATCGTCCGGACTGGGATTACACACGCATGTATGACTACCACAACGATTGTGGCGGACAACAATGACATGACCCGTGCACTCGTTCTTTATGCGCATCCATGTCCCGAGAGTTTCAATGCGGCTGTCCACAAGGTAGTAATTGAGACGCTTACCCAACGCGGATGGGACGTCGACAACTGTGATTTGAACGCCGAGGATTTCTCTCCGGTTCTGACAGAGCAAGAAAGGCGTCAATACCATGATGAACCAGACAATATCGGTCCGGTTGAAACCTATGTTGAACGGTTACAGGCAGCTGATGTTCTGGTCATGGTTTTCCCGGTCTGGAATTTCGGCTACCCGGCTATTCTCAAAGGGTTCATGGATCGTGTGTTCTTGCCTGGGGTGAGTTTCAAGTTGCAGCACGGCGGGATACGCCCGGGTTTGACGAACATCAAAACATTGGCTGCTTGCTGTACCTACGGAGGTAATCGCTTCCGGGCCATGTTGAACGGTGATCCGCCTCGAAAGTGCGTTACTCGCGCCGTCTGGTACTCCTGCGGCATGCCCAAGAAGCGCTATATCGCTTTGTATGACATGAACAATAACGGGGACGAGCAACTGATGGCACATCTGGATCGGGTAAAACGCGAAATGCAAGCGCTGTAATGAGTCATGATATGAAACGCAGACTTAATTGGGCCGAGAAACGCTCAGCAGAATTCGACAGCATCGATCCACTCACAGCGATTGCCATACTACCCACAGCCGCCATAGAACAACATGGTCCGCACCTGCCGGTTGGCACCGATACAATGATCATGCAAGGCATGCTTAACCAGTTTCGACAAACCTGCCCTGATCATCTTGACACCTGTATTCTACCCATTCAGGCTGTTGGAAAATCCAATGAGCATCTGTGGGCTAAGGGTACGTTAACTTTGTCCGCTACCGAGGCACTTTCCTCGTGGACGGCGATTGGCTTATCCGTTGCGCGCGCCGGCTTCAAGAAGATCGTCATCGTCAATAGTCATGGAGGCAATCTTGATCTGATCTCGATTCTCTCACGAGAGCTGCGCATTCGAGCAGGCATGCTAGCTGTAAAGTGCCAGTGGAACAGCTTCGGACATCCGCAAGGAATGTACACAGCAGCCGAACTGGCTTACGGCATTCATGGAGGTGATGTCGAAACCTCACTGATGCTTGCTTTTGAACCGTCGTGTGTCGATATGTCGCAGGCCAGAAGCTTCGTGTCGACGGCACAGGACAGCGCCATATCACCCACAGGGGCGATAAGTCGTGGCTGGATAGCCACAGATCTTAATCATGAGGGTGCGGTGGGGGATGCGTCATTAGCCACAGCTGACAAGGGCGAGGCCACAGCGTCACATCAAGTCAATGGGTTTATTCAATTGCTAAATGATGTGAGTGCAATGAAATTACCAACAGCTCGAGCAGCGCCGTCCATCGCACTCTAAAGTGACATAAACTGATGGATTACACGCAAAGCATGATGCGCAGTGAGATTGCCAAAATTCCGGACAGTGAGTATCTTGCTGAAGGATTCATGGATGATGACGGTAGAAACCGTGAGACCACCTTGCCGGTCAAAGTGTGCGTCAGAGTTACCGGGGACAGTGTAGAGGTCGATCTAACAGGATCGTCAGCACAGGCACCCACCGCGTTCAATGTGCCCTTTGATGGATCAACAAAGGTTGCGGCCTATTTTGCTTTTCGAGCGTTGCTGTTGGACACGTACACCAACACTGAGGATATTCCGCAAAATGAAGGCTCGTTCAGACCCATAAAGGTGACTGCACCTCTTGGCTGTATTTACAATCCTGTTGCACCGGCTGCTGCAGAAGCCCGTTTTTGCCAGATCCAGCGTATGGTGGACTTGATTATCAAAGCACTGGCATCTGTGCTTCCGGATAAATGTACGGCAGGCAATGCGGCAACAGTGTCATTTGCTGCTTTTTCAGGTGTCCGACCCAATGGCGAGTACTGGGTGTTTCTCGAAGTCAACGAGGCTGCCATGGGGGGGGCGACCGCTGTCAGACGGGACCGGATACGGTGGAGGAACTCATGCGTAACACGCGAAACAACCCACCGGAAGATCTGGGTATGCATTTACTATTGATCTGTGATCGTTATGAAGTCAGAGATGATGTCTTTCCAGGCGGTGGAAAGTTTCGTGGAGGCGCAGACGTCGTAAAATCCCAGCGATATTTGACCCCGGGATTCATGACGCATGAATCTGACAGACATCTTGATGCACCCTGGGGCGTGTTCGGCGGCAAACCAGGTACAGGGGGCAAAATGAAGATCTATAATATCGCTGACGCTGACAAGATCCGACAGGAATATTCAAAATTTTCCGGAATGCGAACTGACGCCGGAGATGTGGTTAGCTACTTTTCTCCATCAGTAGGGGGCGATGGCGATCCGATTGCACGGGATCCGCTTAAAGTTCTTGATGATGTGCTTGATGGCTTTATCGCTATGGATCATGCCAAGGACGATTATGCGGTTGTAATGCTCGCCGTTGATGATGGGTATGGCTGGCAGGCAGACGAGCACGCAACTATTGCAAAGCGTTCTGCCATGCAAATGACGTGATTGGGCCTGTAAAGAATATTTTTCTGGTGTGAATAAAAAGATCAGTTTAAGCTTGTATCTTATCGGTCAGGAATCGATACGGATTGCGCGATTGAATTCCTTAAGCACAGTAATAATATTCCGATTAGATTTTCATTCGATACCAAACCCTTGGTCTGCTAATGAAGGGTGATCTCTCAGCAGGCGGCATTGTTTTCTTTCGTTGTACCACACACAGTACAGGGCATTCAGAAAATTCACTATGTTTGCAGGTGAAAAATCAGAAGTACTGAAAGATACTCTATTACATCGATACCTCATTACAGAGCATGGAAACGTCACAGCCAATTACACAGACTGTTATCAGTTTTCGCTAGAGGCTGATGTATCACTGGCGGATTTCATTGAGGCTTTTTACACATCAAGATTGTTTCGCTTTGAGCGTATGCTATTGGGCATATTCATGCGGATGCCGTCAACTGACGAAGATGCGGTAGCGCTGGCACGCTGCAAAGCTTCACAGTTTTCCGCGTGGACCGTTGAAGCGCAGACAGACAATGAATTGCTGTTGTCAGATGTATCTGGCGCAACACGCTCGTGGCTGATGGTAAAAAACTACGCTGACAATTACCCATCGATCAGTAGTCAACTTTGGTTTGGTTCAGCGGTGGTAGCCCGTATCAACCCTAAAACAGGCAAAGCGCAGCTAAGCGTCTGGGTGCAACTGCTACTCGGATTTCATAAACTCTATTCACGGGCATTGATGGCTTCTGCACGATCAAAGCTGCAAAAAATGCTAAGCAATCGTTGATGCTCAGCAAGTTTTAGACAGTCTTGCTTCATAAATGGCTTACTGCGATTTTCGCTCCAGCCCTTGAGTCGCTTCTGGCGATTGCATACTCGCTCTGAAGGGCCAGATCCTTGTTAATGGGATCATGTGGGCCATCAGGGTTTGTGCATCCTTGAATACCACAGAGATTGAGAAATCTGAACATGACGATTAGATGATTAATATCGCTTGAGAGCTCTCCCTGAACCTGAGATTCGCTAGAGTAAAGAGATAGCATTTCTTCAAAATCGTGTTTTTCATGAGTCAGTTCAGAATCGTTGAGTAGACCTCTTAGTTGGTTGATCTTGTCTGGCTGCGACGCATTAGCCATGGCTAAAAACTCGTGCTCATCCAACGGTACTAACGTGTTGTATTGTCGAAAATAATGTAACTGAAGAGCGTACGCGTGGCCGTAAATACAATAAGCACAGCCATTGAGGACAGAAATTTCTGTGGCCAAAAAATGCGTGCGAAGTGGTCCGTATTTCTTGAGAATCTTCTCGTAGCGCGGCATGTGGCTGATAAACCATTTCAAAGACGTGAAGCCCCCGTGTTGGTGGACTATATCGCGCATCAGATTTGGCTTTAAAGACCAAAGCCGATTACCGACTGTCTCGAGAATCTTGACTGCTGCAGTGTCTAAAGCGTTCATAACCAAGATGATCGAACAATGACATACAAACTACAAGTGAGTAATTAGTAATTCGTCAAAACACGACTTCGTTGATGTCTCTGGAGCGGTTTGGGCCGATCAGGCCCGGGCAGATCAAATGTTACTGGACAAACCACACAAACACAGGATATCTGGTTGCTTGTCTTACAAGGATCTTGCGAACATGTCCAGAGGGACGAGTGGAGCCTGTGAATCTCTGACTGTGGGCATGATCACGCTTACGCACAAGGCTTCTCTGCGTATGCTCATTATTCAGGATTACTTTTAAAGGCGTGTTGAGTGTGCTTGCGGTGCGTCTTCTATGCAAGGCAACAGTGGTGTAGCACACTATACGTTACCTTGACGTTCTGAATAGTGGCCAGTTGTCATTAAGTATAGTGGCGCGGCGTGGCGCTTTTCAGTTATTGTAGTGGATGCAAAGCCTTCAAGCAATTTCGTACGCTTTCTGAAATATGTGGTGGATCTTGAGTGCACTTGCACTTTTACATAAGCGAGTTAACTAGGTGTGCCATCGTATCAAACAACAACAGGGTAACTTTATTGTGTTACAAATGATGTCTCTAACGAGGAAAACAACGAAGTGCGTATTGGGTGGGCTCGCTTGTGCGTTGTTGCTGGCAGGTTGCAGCGATAGCAGCGATGATTCCGATGAGTCCATGGGCGAAGCAGTACGCTACCAGATCTGGGCCTCTGACCAGTCTAACTCGGTGGCTGACACTGCAGGGCTGGGCACGCGCGGAAGTTTTCTGTGGATTTGGGACTCCGCTGACATGGAAAGCCAGATAGGCGGAGGAGCCGATGCTGTGCCGGTGGGCTGCCAACCTGCGCCGGATGAGGCAGGTATGGCACCAGCAGGGCCATGCGATTTGCTGGATGTATTTCCTCAAACACTGGTGGAGATTGATGCTGAAGGCAATCCAACGGGTCAGACACTGGGCGATCTCAATGGATTTGGCCGACTACACGGTATGCTGGCTGATCCTCAAAATCGATATGTAAACGCTAACATCTTCGCACCAGGCGGAGGATTTGTCGGTGTTATTGATACCCGTACCCGCGAGGCAATCAGTCTGTTTCGAGTAACAGGTACCAACGTTGGTGGGGGTACTGATGTGCGGTCAGTCCACATGTCATTCTGGAGTACCGATGGAAATTCCATTCTGGTGGCCAACTTGAACGGTAAGGTTCTGGAGCGTATTGATACCCCTCGAGATGCGTCCGGTACGATAACGGATGTGATCTTCAATCGCTCTGCCTCATTGGGTGTCGGTAAAGGTCAGCAAGTAACCACTAGTGCGACGGCTTTCAGCGGCAACAATGCATTTGGTAATCCGCTGATCGGAAACGTGGGCGGTGACTATGCGCAAGCTGACTTTGGTGATCTGACGCCCAACGGGGTTTGCAAGGAAAATGGTTGCGAAGCAGGTCCGGACGGTGATTTGGGCGGACGTCCCAATAACGTCATTATCTGTCCGATCACCAGCACCGGTGGAAATGGTTACATCACCATGGGAGGAGGCGGTCTGCTGATTGCCAATACGAAAACAACGCCCATGAGCATTGTTGGTGAGTACGGTAACCAATCCATTAACGGTGCAGGCTGCGGCGGGGTTCAACAGGGCGATGCCATGTGGATCAATGCGGGTGTGTCGGCCTCTCCTGCGGGTGCCACGCAATCAGTATTCACACTCTACACCTTGCAAGACAGTGATTACACCGATACCGCTAATGAGCAGAATGTACCTGCGCCTGTATTGATCTTCAAAGACGAGGGCAATACTGCAACAGGCGGAAACAATACGGGTGTTGCAGCCAATGATAGCGGTCAGTTGCCGGGCACAACCAGCCGTCGTGATTCACATGGCATGGAAGTGACTGCTGACGGAGCCTTCATGCATACCGTCGATAGACTGCAGAACGTGATGGAAGTGTTTGATACTGCTGAATTCAACAGAACCACCTATGACTTGACCTCGGAAGATGGCAGGGGTAACGGTAGCGGGCCTTGCCTGGCGCGTTCCATTATCGATGACGCAGAGTTGCCACCCAATGATCCAGCGGCAGATTTGATGGACATTACGCCTGATGGCAAGTTTCTGGTTCTGGCGTTTCGTGGGCCAGCACCAGTATCGGTCAATCATTCTGCACAAGGCTCGTGTCCTGGAGTGGGCGTAGTGGAGCTGACTGAAAACGGAGCGTATGGCAGATTGGTTACGGTACTGAATACACGCAATACTGTAGACAACGCTGCAAGCACTGCACCCGGCGGGCACGCCTATACAGGAGCAGAGCGCAGCGACGTTCACGGTGTGATTGCTGTTCGAGTGCCTTAGCTAGTGACTAATTACATCATCGATGCTGTTATAGAAACAGGTTTCTTGCTTCGGTGTTCAAGTCAATGAGCCGTTAGACCGAAGGGTATCGCCTTAGTCAAGCTCCATTATTCTTACCGGATGTTCCCATTTGCCCAACACCTCCAATAAATCACGGATGCGAAGTCGGGTGCTGTGGGTATTGCGGCACGGATGCAGATAAATCCACTCATGTTCCAACAGCGTGTTCTGGATAAGAACCTGAACAGCGCCCTCGTGATCGTTGAAAACTGCGAGTGGTGATACAGAACCCGGCACCACCCCCAGATATAAGCCCAGGCGCTCTGCGCTGGCAAAGGCAAACTGTCCACCGGGGACGTTCAGTTTGTCGCGTAAACTGCGCAAGTCCACACGATGATCCTGATCTACCACAAGGAGAAACATTCGGCCTTTCTTGTTGCGTAGAAACAGGTTTTTGGTGTGCGCGCCGGGGTCTTTGTATTCGATGATCCTTGCCTGATTAACGGTATACAAGGGTTCATGCACAATAGTCTGATGCTCCACGCCCAGTTTTTCCAGCGCGTTTAACAGCTGTTCCGGGGTTGCGGCAAGCTCACCGTTTTTTAGTAAAACTGTTTCAGGATCGGGTCTGTCGGAGTGGCTCATTTCTGTATGTTTGAGATTCAGATGTGCCATCATGTCACGCGTGCATTGATCATGACAAATATTTTGCGTTCTCGACAAGTTCGTTGACTGCCTTGTGATATGCAAGCTCATTTTCAGCATAGCGTTTATCAAATTCAGCCCCTCTTAGCTGACTCATCTCGTTGCTCAGCGCTTTACTCCCTTCTATCAGAGATTGGCTGAGGAAATTATCTTCAGGTTGTGCTCCCAGTTTTTCCGGCAGAACCAACGCCTGTTCATTCACGGCTTCATGATCACGGATCATGGTCTTGGCAAATAAGTGAATCTCAGGGTTAGCTCGATAACGTCGGCGGTATAGGCAATATGCGTTATTTGCAGGACTTTCAGTTTGTCAGGCGTGTCCGCTGAGACAGAGGTGACAGCACAGGCCGCCAAAACGATCGCAGCGCTGCACAGTGGATCAGAAGCCGCATTTAGTCGCGTGTTCAAACGCTATTTTGACGTTGGGCCTGCCAGCTATCGCAGGCAACACGAACAAGCCTGATTGTGCTTTTATCAATAACAGTGGGCAGCGCATCATCAGCTCACCATAGTCGCCATAGCGGGAGGCTGTGTGACGTCAATGTGGTAGCTCACACTGTCGATGACTTCGAATTTGTATGATGAGTGAGTTTCACTGATGAGCTCCTACACTTCAGAGGAGCCCGGATCGATCGCTTTGAACTGTGTTGCAGAGCACTCCAGCCATTCCTTGACTTGGGCACCGGTAAGCTTTACCAGTCGGGCCGTATTGGGGTAGATGTAAAGATCGGCAGTTGCGAATTGCGATTTCACCCGCTGCAAGGTCTGTGAAGTATTCAGGACCACCGCGACCACCGGCTTTGAAAGGTGCCCTGCAGAGAGTACGGGCAATCCTTCGTACTCAGTGCCTAGGAGGCTGCCCGAGAATAAGCTGATCGGCCGACGGCGCGATATTTTGGCCAGCTTTCCGCGTAA
>CAYGSW010000144.1:0-14977 GCA_964352535.1 uncultured Granulosicoccaceae bacterium
AGGGCAGCGGCTGGTGAACTCTGAATCCTAATATTTCGGGTTGACGGACTACTAGCGTTTGGTCAATAGCAGTTGGCCGACATCGGTGCGCTCAAAGTTGAATCCTGTTTCGCAGTAGCTCAGGTAGTATCGCCACATTCGCATGAAACGGTCATCAAAACCTTGTGTTTGAACGTCCCGGCTAACAAGGTCAAAACGCTCCCTCCATACCTTAAGCGTCTTGGCGTAGCTTGAGCCAAACCAGTCAGTCTGAACGATATCAAAGCCAGCCTTGTCAACAAGCTCCTGCAGATGAGTCTTGCTGGGCAGCATCCCGCCCGGAAAAATGTATCGCTGGATAAAATCAGGACTCGCCTTGTACTCGTCAAATCTGTCCTCGGCGATCGTGATGACCTGTAGTACAGCCGTTCCGCCTCGTTCCAGCAATTCATGAAGTTTGGAAAAGTAGGTATCCCAGTATTGTTCGCCTACGGCTTCGAACATTTCTATCGAGACTATGTGATCGTAGGTTCCAGCGACTTGCCGGTAGTCCTGATGCCTGAAAGATGTTGAACCTGAAGACTCGTCCTCTGGTGCAACATGGTGGTGTTGCTGCGCGTAGCGTAGCTGCTCGTGACTCAGCGAAATGCCTTCCACATGACACTTGGCCGCTGTTGCCAGTTTGTGAGCCATGGCACCCCAACCACAACCGATCTCCAGCACCCTGGCTCCGGGTGACGGGTCAAGATAGCTGACCACTTGTTCGAGTTTGTGTTGTTGTGCTTGTTCGAGTGAATCATCACCGAGGTACCGTGCAGAGGAATAACTCATGGTCGGGTCCAGCCACAGCTCATAAAACTGATTGCCCAGATCATAATGAAACTCGATATTGCGTCGACTTCCGCTGAGTGAATTCCTGTTGCGCTGATGCCGGATGGAATTTGCCAGTCTTGCGTACCAGCTGCCGGTAGTAATGTCTGCAACCTGCGACTCGTTATTCATGATGAGAGTAAACAGGTTGCGCAGGTTGTCCACCGACCATTCGCCCCGCAGATAACTTTCTGCAAAGCCATTTTCTCCGTTGATCATCATCTGCCGGACAGGTTTGAAGCTGTGCAAGGTAACGTGCGCATTCTCAGAGAGATCATCAGACTTCTGGCCATGCACCGTGGTGTGTCCGTCAGGCCAGGTGAAGCGAAGCTGACCGTGCTGAATCCCGTCGAGCAGGTGATCAAAACGGCGTCCTATAAGGCTACCCAAAGCATGCTGTAGCTTGTACCAGACAGGCAAGGCAGGACGAAGAGACTGGTTGTCTATTTCTGACATGGATATTGATTGTTGCTTGAGATGTGCGTCAGGTGGAACGCTTGGGTTGATGCTTGAACCACGGTACGCCCTTAAGCCACAGCTTAAGCGCCTCCCAGTGGATAGCGCTGACCACCTTGGCACCTAACAAGGGAATCCGGAAAAAAACCTTAAGTAACTGAGAAGTGGTCAACACTGATCGATGAGCGACATAGCTGGCGGTAATCACAAGCCCCTGGTCATCTGATGCACGAATCACAGCCACTTGCTTGTCGCCAGGCACATTGAGACGAAACTCGTAGCTCATCCCCATGTGCGCAAAAGGAGAGACGAACAGGGCCTTGTCGACGCTCTGGTTGATCCACACATCATCGGAACTGTCAGACTTTTCGTCAACCGGCAAAACGTAGGTATGCCTTTCGCCAAATGTATTGTGCACTTCATGAATTATCGCGTAACACACGTCGTTGTTGTTCATACAGTAGAACAGGCTCAATGGGTTAAAAGCATGCCCCAAAACTCTCGGGTAACAGCTTAACCAGATGCGTGTAGGCATCGTGTGAATACCGGACTTTCGCAAGTTGCGATTAACGAAGTCGATCAGATTCTCGCCACGCGTGTCGCCGAAATCCTTGTCGTGGAAGCTCAGCAGATTGAATCGGTTGTGCGAGAACAACCAGAACCGATCGGCTAAATCCTGCAATTCAGTCAGGTCCAGCAACATCGAGAATACCGAGTACCGGAGTACGTGCACTTTCGGCCGCATACGTTTATGGAACACCTGCCCGATATAAAGGCGGCTGCGTAGGGTCATGCAGCGACCTCTTGCGATAGCTGGTTCTCGGCCAGCCGAGTCGATGGCACCACAATTCTGGGAGACGGGTCATCCAGATCCCATGGACGGCTGACACCACCCAGCTGCTCGGCCACTGCCAGCCCTGCCTGCACCGCATCTTCGTGAAATCCTGATCCAAAGTAACTGCCACAAAACCAGGTGCGCCTGTCACCTTGCAAGCTCCAGAGCGCCTGCTGCGCTTTCCACGTGTCAGGAGTGAAAACCGGGTGTTCGTACATTTGTGTTCGAAACGTCTGGTCCTTGGCCGGCAGCGTGGACGGATTGAGCGTTACGATGTAGTTGGTACGGCCTTCCAGGTTCTGGAGCAAATTCATCCAGTAACTGACGGACACCTGTGAGGGATCGTCGTGGGCTCTCTCCACATAATTCCAGCTGCACCAGGCTCTGCGGCGCTTTGGCAGGTAACTCTCGTCGGTATGCAGAACGGCCAGATTCGACTCATATTTGAAAGGTGACAACAGGGCCCGCTCCCTCGCCGTAGGATCATCCAGGCAGGCCAGCGCCTGGTCCGCATGAGAGGCGATGACGACATGGTCAGCACCAATCCGACGTCCCTGCCGGTCTTCAATTGTGACTCCGTCCTGGTGGCGAGCAATGCTGATAACATCAAAATCCGTCATGACCGATTGCGGACCGATACTCTTTTCCACCGCAGCCACATAACGTTCACTGCCACCAGTGACGGTACGCCACTGCGGCCTGTCGGTGATTTGCAACAGACCGTGGTTACTGCAAAAGCGGATGAAGGCGGCTGCGGGGTACTCAAGCATCTTGTCTTTGGACGTAGACCAGATGGCTGCACCAAAAGGTAAAAGGTGATCCTGCACAAACTCCTTGCTGTAGCGATGCTGATCCAGAAATTCGCCCAGAGTCTGCTCTGAATTCTGAGGAATCTGCCGGGGTGCCTGCCGATAGAAGCGCAGCAGATCACGCAACATCCGCCAGAATCTTGGTTTGAGTAGCAGCGTAGGCTGGGCGAGCAATCCCAGCGCTGGCCCGCCTGCATATTCAAAATCACCGTTGTCACGCGACACGGCAAACGACATGTTGCTGTTCTCTGTCTCGACGTCGAGAGCATCAAACCAGCGTGTCAGGTTAGGGTAGCTGGGCTCGTTGTACACGATGAATCCAGTGTCAATTTTCAAGCGCTGCGCTGAATCGTTGCTGCTGCTTGGGCCCGTCTGGTCCAGCGTGGCTGTATGGGCATGCCCGCCGAGCCTGCTCTCTTTTTCCAGAAGTGTGACCTTGTGCGTCTTCGCCAACAGCCATGCAGCAGCCAGGCCTGCTGCGCCACTTCCTATAACCGCAACATGCATTTTTACGTCGTGTATCATGTGAGAAGTTTACTCTATTACGTATGCAACTCGGTATACGAACGATTGCATTCGTGGCGTCAGGCAGATCCAGCGAACTCTTGTTCGCGTAAGCTTCTACAAAGATGAATACTCTAGTGGCAACACCTGCAAAAAAGCGCAATAGCGCACCGGGAGACAAGAAGACCGAAGCGTCTCTTGCCCTGCGAAAGCGTATGGGAGATAACCTCGTCGCTATCGGGCTGCATCGTGACGAAGCAGCGTTCGCAGACGTCTATAGCTATTACGCAGGGCGTGTTAAGTCTTTCCTTATGGGAAAGGGAATGAGTGATGAAATCGCTGAAGAGCTAACGCAGGAGATCATGCTGACGGTGTGGCGAAGAGCCATCAGCTACGACCCGAAGAAGGCCGCAGCCAGTACATGGTTGTTTACCATTGCAAGAAACCGAAGAATAGACTACCTGAGGGGCAACTCTCGTATAGAGGTTGAGCTTGATGACGAAATGCTTGATCTCGAGAACACGGAAAGCGATCCTCAGGCCAAGTTTGTCAGCGACGAACAAGCTGCTAGACAACTGGAGCGGGCGCTCGAAAAATTACCTCAGGAACAGCGGCAAGTCATGCACTTATCGTATTTTCGAGGACAGTCACATGGCGCTATTGCTAAGTGGCTGGATCTTCCAATCGGGACCGTAAAATCGCGGATTCGTTTGGCCATGCAGGCCGTCAGGTCAAGTTTACAAAGTGAGGACGAAAGCCTCCGTGATAATTCAACAGAATAGAGTTTGTTTCCAATGAACGTTTCACACCATCTAACCGACGAAACAATCCAGGATTACTCCGCAGGGAGCCTTACGGTACCTATGGAAACGCTAGTGGCTTGCCATCTCACTGTGTGCAGTCAATGCAGACGCAAGGCAGAGATGGCTGAAAACATCGGCGGTTCTATGTTTAATGACATGGAGCCAGTCGCTGTTGGGAGTTCGGCCATGGATCTTCTGGCGAGAGCGGCCATGATGCCTGAGCACTCGGCACCTGCTACAGCAACAAGCAAACCCACTTACGCGGGCGTTCCTCTCCCATTGGCGCGTCAGCTGCCAACCGGGCTGGAAGATTTGGAATGGAGGCGAATTGCTCCAGGCATCAAGCAGTATAATCTCAGCAGTCAACACCGTAGGTATGGCGCCTTTCAACTGCTCCATCTTGAGCCAGGCGTTGTTTTAAGTGCGCACTCACACAACGATAGGGAACTTACCTATCTTGTACAGGGTTCTTACACCGATGAGATTGGGCAGTTCAGGGCGGGTGATATCGCTGATCTTGATGGGCATGACGAAACCCATCAGCCGGTTGTCGACTCTGAAGAGCCTTGCATTGCATTGATTGCCACGCAATCCCCTGTAAATTATTCAGGTGTGTTTGGCAAGATCATGCAACCTTTCGTCGGCATCTGATTGTCCGACTTTGGTAGTGGAAGGGTGAGCACTTTGGCAAAGTAGTGCTCACCCACAGAGTGATTCGCACGCTTTTTTACACCGTACGGCCTAGGTTGTTTACATCACCCTCCACTCTCTCAAGCATCACGTACCCGATGCTCCACAGTGACCGTTCTACTGCCAGTGACACAGGTGGGCGTGTAGACTCGTTCGATTAGCGGATTTTAGCGGATCGCTTGATGGTTCGATGATGGAATAATTCACTGGATTAACATTTCCTCGGAGCTGCAGTGATCGCCTCTCACATTGCCTGGTTTCTGGAGCGATAACTGCCATCCAGTACAGCCTGCCACCACGTCGGGTTATTCAGGTACCAGTCAAGCGTGAGTGCCATCCCCTCCTCGAATGCAACAGTAGGCTGGTAGCCGAGTTCATCTCGAATTTTCGTCGTATCGATAGCGTAGCGAAAATCATGTCCGGCTCTATCCGTGACGTAGCTGATCAGTGACGTGCACGGAATACCTTTGGCGGCAGGGCAATCAGGATAAGTGCTTGCCAGAGACGAATCCGCACAGAATCTGTTATCCAGCTCGTTACAGATGAGGGTCACAATGTCAATATTCGTCCACTCGTTGACTCCGCCGATATTGTAGGTTTCACCCAGGCGGCCGGCATCAAGCACTTTTTCGATACCGCGGGCATGGTCAGCGACATACAGCCAGTCGCGGATGTTTTTTCCGTCCCCATAAATGGGCAACGATTTTCCATACAGAATATTGATGATGACCAGCGGGATAAGCTTTTCCGGGAAATGATACGGTCCGTAATTGTTGGAACAGTTACTGGTGGTTACCGCCAAACCGTATGTGTGATGATACGAGCGGACCAGAAAATCTGACGAGGCTTTACTCGCTGAGTATGGCGAATTCGGCGCATACGCTGTGAGCTCTGTAAAAGCCGGATCATCAGATTCGAGAGAACCATAAACCTCATCTGTCGATACATGATGAAAACGATGCGTATCTGGCGCTCGATTTTCCACCTGCCACACCTGTCGAGCTGCCTTTAACAGGCTGTGCGTACCCAGAATATTTGCCTCGATGAACGCATCAGGGCCTTCTATCGATCGATCAACATGACTCTCTGCTGCAAAGTGAACAATGGTATCCAGCTGATGCTCGCGCAACAGCTGCATCATTCGCTCAGTGTCATTGATATCTGACTTCACAAACACACAGGCCGGTGATAACAAGTCATCGATGTTGTTGCGGTTCCCGGCATAAGTGAGTGCGTCGACAATAACGACATGGTCTTCGGGGTGTTCGCTCTTCCAGTAGCGTACAAAATTGGATCCAATGAAACCGGCTGCGCCGGTCACAAGCAGACGTTTCATGTTAATTCCTTGAGCATTTTTCGTAAATCAGTCCGCCACTGAGGAGGGCTCATGTTTAGAGCCTCACCGGTAGTGCGCCATTGCAGAACGCTGTACGGGGGCCGTGCAGCGGGTGTGGGATATTGCTCTGTGGTAAGAGGATTGACCTTGACCTGGCGGGTAATCAAACCCAAAGCAGTCGCTTCTTCAGCAATCGCCACGGCAAAATCGAACCAGCTGGCCACGCCCGCACCAGTCCAATGCAACACACCGTGTGTCTTGACTTGCAGCGCTTGCCACACAGCTTGTGCCAACGAGTGTGCCCATGTGGGTGAGCCCACCTGATCAGCTATGACGCCTACTTCGCCTCGCTCCTGCATCAGGCGGAGCATGGTTTTTACAAAGTTATTGCCATGGGATGAATACACCCACGCTGATCGTATGATAGTGCCTCGTGTTGGCAAAATGGTCAACAATGCCTGCTCACCGGCGAGTTTGGTCTGGCCATAAACACTGACAGGATCAGTTGGTGCATCAGTGGCGAACGGCGAACCATTGCCCTGCCCGAACACAAAGTCTGTCGAGACATGCACAAGCTGTGCATTAAGTTCACGGGCGATGGTTGCCAGTTGCGCCACGGCAGTGGTGTTCAACGCCTTGGCGATTTCAGGTTCAAATTCCGCTTTGTCAACAGCCGTGTAAGCACCGGCGTTGATGATAGCTTCAGGCTTGAGTCGTCTCAGAGTTTGTGCAACAGCGCTTGCGTCCAGCAAATCGAGACGCGGTGTTACCTCAACGATGTCAACAGATTCAGGGCACGTTCTCAACAGTTCCCAATGAAGTTGTCCCCTATTCGATCCTGTTATGAAAACTCGCATCATGGATAGCAGTCGCAATGATCCAGCGTCAGACCCCCAGCATCTTTGACCGCTAAAACAGGCACGTGTCCATCAACCAGCGGCCACTCAACACCCACTGCCGGATCATTCCAAAGCAGGCTTCGCTCGTGCTCTGGCGCATAGTAATCAGTGCATTTGTATTGAAAGTCCGCTGATGCTGAGGTCACATAGAACCCATGTGCAAATCCGGGCGGCACCCACAGCTGGCGACGATTATTCTCAGACAGCATGACGCCAACCCATTGTCCAAACTGGGGAGAAGCCTTGCGCAAATCAACAGCCACATCAAACACCTCACCCTGGGTCACACGCACCAGCTTGCCCTGTGGGTTCTTGATCTGATAGTGCAACCCGCGAAGCACGCCCTGCTGGGATCGACTGTGATTATCCTGAACGAAGTGCGTTGGCAGATCGTGATCGGCGAAGAGTTGCCGGTTCCACGACTCGAGGAAAAACCCTCGCTCATCACCAAAAACCTTGGGCTCGAGGATTTTCACATCCGCAAGTGCTGTATCGATAATCTGCATCTTGGCCAGCCAAATGTCGCAAATTCTACAGGCTAAGCGACCGAGAGCGCGTTATTTTGGCCAGCTTTCCGCGTAACAACGGCGAATAGGATAACTATTCACCGAGATTTACGCGGAAATCTGACTCAAAATCTCACACTCTCGCGGAGCCGCCTTCGGCCTCGATCGTTATTCTCGGACAAACTCCTAGGAGCCTGCGCGGCAGTATTATTTACAGCGTGACTTTCATCAGACCACATTTACCCAGCGCAAATGTCACAAACGCATATTCTGACCATCCGGGTCATACACTGCGCGCAAACTCGCTGATGCCTCAAACATCTGTCCGCCCACATCGATCTGCCAGCTGTGCGCTGCCAGCCAATCAGCCGTCACAGGCTCCTCGCTCTTGACATAGCCAAGGCCCACTGAGGCGCCAACCGTATGACCAAAATTTCCGGAGGTCAGGTAACCAATGCACTCACCTGACTTCATGATAGGCTCATGGTGGTAGAACAACGGCTCAGGATCTTTAAGTACGAACTGAACCAGACGCTTGTTGAGATGCGATTTTGCGTCTTTCTGCCGGGCTATAGCGTCATAGCCGATAAACGGCACGCCTTTGTCCATTGCACACACAAAGCCGACACCGGCTTCCAATGGTGTGTCCTCATCCGCCACATCATGCCCGAAGTGCAGAAATTTTTTCTCGATTCTGCAGCTGTCCAGTGCGTGCAGGCCAGCGAGTCTCAGCCCGTGAGAAGTGCCTGCCTCAAGCAATCGGTCGAACGATGGGATCGCCATTTCAGCGGGGATAAACAGCTCCCAACCCAGCGCACCGACAAACGAGACCCGCGTGACACGTATGGGTGCGTACCCGAGTTCAGCATTGACACTCCGGCCAAAAGGAAACACATCGTTGGACAGATCCATACCCAGCAAAGGTTCGAGCAATGCCCGACTGTTGGGTCCCATCACCCCGAAAACCGCATACTGGGAGGTGACATCGGTAACGGTGCAGAAATCATCAGGACCGATATGGTTGCGCAGCCAATGCAGATCTTTTTGAGTGGTGGCAGCGCCACTGATTACAACGTATTCGGTCTCTGAAAGTCGTGTAACAGTGAGATCTGCCTCGATGCCGCCACGTTCGTTTAACCAGTGGGTGTACACGATCCGGTCAGCCCTGGTGTCGATATTGGCTGTACATATCCGTTGAAGAACTGCGGTTGCATCACGCCCTTGCACCAGATATTTGGAAAAACTGGATTGATCAAACAGCGCAACTGACTCTCTCGCTGCGGTGTGTTCCGAAGCCGAGTGTTCGAACCAGTTCTGTCGCCCGAAACTGTACTCATACACGGGCGGCACGCCCACGGGTGCGTACCAATTAGGTCGTTCCCAGCCTGCAACCTGTCCAAAACAGGCTCGATTCTCAAGGTGCCTCTGATGTACTGGCGAGAGCCTGACATTTCTACAGGTCTCAAATTGTCGGAACGGGTAATGATTGTCGAACAGCAAGCCCAGTGACTCTTCGGCGCGTTCTGCAGTGAATTGCCGGGTGCCCATGAACGGGTACATCCGCCGAATATCATTACCCCACAAATCCAGTGGGCAGTAGCCATTGTGCATCCATTCAGCACACACCTTGCCCAGTCCACCCGAGCTTTGAATGCCCACAGAATTGAGTCCTGCTGCAACGAAATACCCGCGCACCTCCGGGGCTTCACCGATGTGGAACTGATCATCAGGTGTAAACGATTCAGGACCGCAAAAGAAACTGCGCCAGCCGACATCCCCAAGCATGGGCACGCGCAACATGGCGTCTTCGAGCACGGGCATCAGCTGCTCCTCCATATGGCCGGGCAATTCGTCAAAGCTGAAGTCAGCCGGTATGCCTTGCTGCCCCCAGGCTACCGCGCGCTTCTCGAACGCGCCCACGAGCAGACCGCCTGCGTCCTCTTTTATATAGACACACTTGTCGTGATCACGCAAAACGGGCAGATTGGGTGTGACTGATTCATGCTTTTCGGTAACAGCGTAATAGTGCTCGCAGGCGTGCAGCGGGATGTTGACACCACTCTTCTTGCCAAGCTCACGGGCCCACATGCCGCCGCAGTTGACCGCAAAGTCTGTCGCAATGGTTCCCTTGTCAGTGACCACTCCGGTGACCCGACCACCCTCAATCAAGACCTCGTCGACCACAACACCCTCAATACAACGTGCACCACGCTGCCGCGCGCCTTTGATGAACGCATTGGTGATCTCGATGGGATTACCCTTACCGTCATGCTCGACGAACGTGCCGCCAATAATGCCTGTGTGATCAATCAGAGGAAACAGGTTGCTGACCTCCTCGTTGGATACAACATCCACTCTAGTGACGCCAAACGCATTATTCATGGCGGCAACACGACGCAACTCCTCCCAGCGATCCACACTGTGCGCAATACTGAGGCTACCGACCTGCCGAAAACCTGTGGACTGACCGGTCTCCACTTCCAGCTCATGCAGCAATCGCATGGAATATTCAGTGAGTTTTGCGTGGCTTTCGTTTGCGCGTACCGTTCCGATCAGCCCTGCCGCATGCCAGGTGGTTCCACAGGCAAACTGCTTTCGTTCCAACAGCACAACATCCTGCCATCC
The DNA here is from genome assembly GCA_964352535.1 of uncultured Granulosicoccaceae bacterium. Taxonomy (GTDB): domain Bacteria; phylum Pseudomonadota; class Gammaproteobacteria; order Granulosicoccales; family Granulosicoccaceae; genus Granulosicoccus. The sequence goes on from CAYGSW010000144.1 coordinate 10,313, forward strand.
CAGTTTTGCCAGATGGTAGGCAACGCTTGCTCCCGTGATACCACCGCCAATGATGACTGCACTGGCTTTCGTAGGAATAGATTCTGACACCACGTGTAATCCTCAGCTGCTGTGAGCCGGAGCTTATCGTTTTATGCAGCCAGGCTGCCTCACTGAAACGACATGTAATAGCCTGAAACAGACAAGCAACACCGCTGTCCTGCAAAGTTCACGGTGTCGTCAGTAATGCTCTGTATCCGACAGCGTCTTGCCGGTTCTCACAGCCGGTCAAGACTGCGCTGACACACGCACACTAGCCACATTCGCAGCTGACACGATGGCCCAGATGGACTTGAAAGCATCAGTGAAATGATCACCACTGTCGGACAGCCAGCGCTCCAGCAAATCGGGCTTCAGCCAGCGCCCGTCATCGATCTCCTCCTCTTGCAGCACCAGTGGTTGTTCTGAACAGACACTGAAGATCGCCGTGAACTCGTAGCCGTTACGTTCAGAGGGTTTCAAAACGCCCACCGGATTCAAGGCTATCGGATCGATCTGGATGCCCAACTCCTCATAGAGCTCACGTACGGCGCACTCTGCATAGGTTTCGCCACTGTCAACGTGACCGGCAGCACTGGTGTCCCATAGCCCGGCACCCGAGTCCTTGTTCTTGCTGCGCAACTGCACGAACACCTCTCCGCGCGTGTTGAAGAGCACAATATGGGACGAACGATGCAGATGACCAGCAGCATGAATTCGGGCACGTGTGTCCCTACCGATGACACGGTCATGCTCGTCGACGATATCCAGCCATTCAGTCATGGCACCACCCCTAATCAATTAACTCAAAAGTACTTGCTTCTTTAGCTTTCGGATATTTTTCTGCAACTCGATGTCTTCAGCCAGCCGATCACGGTAATACCGCTGATTGCGGCTCATGGTAGTCAGATCGCGATTGAACCGGTTCGCCAGGTCAGTCAGGCTCGCCACGTCCAGCTCCATCGCGAGATAAGTAATGGTCTGCCTTATCTGGCTTTCCCGACGAGCACGGCTAGGTGTGGTGAGCGCCGTTTCCTTAACGCCCTCTTCCTTGCATACCCGTTTCACCAGCTGATTGAGAGATACAGGTTTGGCTACCACCTTTACAGGTTTGAGCGCTTTGCGGGCAAAACGTTTGTCACCCAGAATGCGTCCGCCTTCCAGGCCCTTCATGAGGTCGGGACGTTCGCCCTCCAGACGAGCATCATCGACGAATTTGGAGAACGCATTGCGTGCCGCCTTGTCGCTTTTACCAAAGGACTTGAGCACCGTGGAGCAGGTAAGCCAGGCAGGCGTGTCGGCGCCGTTCATATAATGCGCATGGCTGGTCCATTTGCCGGTGGAGGCACTCTTACTCTGTCCGCTACGCACTGGTGCATTGTGTATGTAGCGCACCAGATCGTTCAGGTAGGCGTCGGCATCAACAACGATTGCCTTGTAACGCCCGTGAAACAATGGTCCGCTCGTGTCATGACTAGCGTTAAAATGCCGTGTGTAACGAAACGTCAAGTTCTGCATGATTTTTGACAAAGGCGCATCTTTCACCTGTATTGCCAAATGAATGTAGTTCCTGCCCCAGCAGTAAGCGTGAATGGTATGACCGAAACGGCTGACGCCGTCCGCTACCAGACTCTCCCAATACCGGCGATCAGCGATCGTTTTGAAGACCGCTTTATCGTCCAAGCCGTTGAGAATGACGTGGTATAAAGCTCCGGAGAAGTGAATCCTGGGTTTTCTGGCCATGATCTTGTGTTTTGATCGCTAACGGTATGGAAATACGAAAATAGAACGTTGCAATGTCCACCCTGCCTGACAGGCATGTCAATACGGAATTACAGTGCCAATTGTTGTATTTCGATTACGACGTCAGTCAATAGATAGATCATTAGAAATAGGGACCATATTTCACTTTGTGCAGGCTGCCGCTTGCGTAACCGATGGCTTGGACCGGGCACATGACAAATTACGTTTATGGCAGCTCAGTCGCTCATCCAGCAAGCCGAGAGCACGGCGTGCACTTCCGGGAGCCTGTTAGAGAATAAGCTGATCGGCCTCGATCGTCAGTCCTGGACAGCCTCCCAGTTAAGCTGAATAGATGGCAAATTAATGGCCGAACAGCGCTGCAGGGTGAGTTGAATAGATGGCCAGAAAAGTATTTTATTGGGGCTCCAGCCCTTACACTATGCACGAGTCTACTTTGGGCAAACGCCCCGCTTTCCAACTACAACGTCGATGCAGCAAAGGAGAATACGTTGAGCGTCTGGCTAGAACGCAGGTCCGAGTCACACGGTAGTCAGGCACGAGGCTTCAACAGCACTCGCGAGGACAGTGAATTCCAGAGAGATCGCGCCAGAATTATCCACAGCGCCTCGTTTCGCAGCCTCCAGTCCAAGACTCAGGTGCTTGGACTGGGCGAAAGCGATTTTTACAGAACACGTCTCACCCACTCGCTGGAAGTTGCACAGGTAGGTTCGGGAATCTGTGAGTGGTTACGTGATCAGGATGCGTTACAGGACTTTCGCGATCTGATTCCTTCGTTCAGCCTGATAGAAGCAATCTGTCTGGCTCACGATATCGGTCACTCGCCATTCGGACACGGTGGAGAGGTAGCAATGAACACCATGATGCGCAATGATGGCGGCTTTGAAGCCAATGGCCAAACCTTGCGGATCCTTGCGCGTCTTGGCGAGTACTCCTCCAGCAGTGGCCTGGATCTTACCCGCCGCACCATGCTGGGCACGATCAAATACCCCGCGTACTATTCTGAAGTATGTCGATATCCCGCCAGCACCAACGAAAACCCGCTCAACATCGATCAATGGTCACCACCAAAGTGCATTTATGATTCTGAGCAAGATGTGCTTGAGTGGCTGCTGGAGCCGTTCAGCGATTCAGATCAAGCCTTGTTCCTACGCCTTGATACCGAACGCTCTGGGCATGCACGCAGTCAGTATAAGTCGCTGGACACCAGTATCATGGAATTGGCTGATGATATCGCTTATGGCGTTCACGATCTGGAAGATGCACTGGCACTGAATCTGGTAGTCCGCAAGGAGTGGCAGAATCAAGTGGAGAGCGAGTTACAGAGCCTGCCAGCCAATCCCATCAGCGAGAAAATGGACGAGTTTTCGCAGCTCCTGTTTAGCAACAACGCCAAAGACCGCAAACACGCTATCAGCCGCCTGGTTGGCTACCTGATCAGGAGCACGACCATCGAAGACAGAGGACAATTCGAGCATCCCTTGCTCAGACTGCAGGCGAGGATGGAGCCTACGGCCTACCGGATACTGCTACTGATCAAGGACTTTGTCATGCGCCACGTTATTTTTCGCCCCGAGCTTCAAATGTTGCAATACAAAGGGCAACGCGTCGTGGTGCGCCTGTTCGAAATCTTTGCCGCCAACCCTGCAAGACTGTTACCGCAACCGGTTTATGCGCAATATGAGGTAGAGGGAGCCAGAGCAATAGCCGATTACCTGTCAAGCATGACAGATGTTTCCGCGGGCAAGCTGTATCACAAACTCCTCAGTCCGACATCGGGATCCATCTTCGATAGACCTTGATTCGTATGATTACCATGCCGCTAACATCCGTTTGACATGAAGCCCGTGAGTTTGAAACACTGGAATGCGCCTGAACCGGTCCCGCCGTTTGCAGCTCAAACGCCGCGGTGCCACGCAGGGTGTTCGAAAAAATCGAATTTTTGCATCGTATTTGCTTTGTATAGCCTGGATAACATATCGGTTAAGACTGCGTGCAGCCACAGAGTATTCACATTGCCATTTGGACGACACACCTTAAAAAAAGCCTGGTCAACGACAAGACGACACCTTTCGAAGGCTCGCCGGATTGAACTTTACACGGCTGACGCCACTCTCATTGACTACCATCTATCCCATTCAACGACATAACCGCTGCTATGAAGAAAAGAGATTTCCTGAAATCAAGCCTGGCCATGGGTGCTGTGGCATTGGCTGCCCCCTACGCCCCGAAAGTGCTGGCACAGTCAGGCGAAGGCTACAAAATAATCGATCCGCCGGTAAACACGCGCGTTTCGGATAAAGTAGAGGTGATCGAGTATTTCTGGTTTGGCTGCCCTCACTGCTTCGCATTTGAACCCACCATCAACGCATGGAAAGCGCAAAAACCTGACTACGTAGAATTCGTGCGCGAAGCACCGCCTCTGAATCCTTCGTGGGAACCTCATTCAAGGGCGTTTTATGCAGCAGAACTAATGGGCATCACCGATGAATTTCTGGAGCCGATGTTCAACGCCATTCATGTTGATCGTCGTGCACTTCGCTCGCCAAAACAGATTGTCAAATTTGTTGATGAGCTCGGCCTTGATGCTGAAAAATTTGGCAAGACTATGGATTCCTTCGCAACGAACACCAGAATCAAACAGGCAATGCAAATGGCCGCAGGTTCTGGCCTGACAGGTGTTCCATCGATCGTCATTAACGGCAAGTATCTGACAGGAGGCTCTCTAGCTGGCAGTAATGACAACGTCATTCGAGTGCTCAATGAACTGACAGCCAGTGAACACGCTCTGATGAGCCAGGGTTAGGGTTTGCAGTATTGCCACGACTACTCTAGGAGGCTGTCCGAGAATAACGATCGAAGCCGAAGGCGGCCCCGCGAAAGTGT